>CAJPKN010000017.1 GCA_905370385.1 Stomatobaculum longum | reverse complement strand
CCATGCGCCCCCGCTGTCCCACCCCGCCCCAGGCGAGGTGGAAACAGACATCTAACGGCAGCGCCTCCGCTGCCGTCAGTTCCTGTTCCAGATTCTGCCGAAGAACAGTCCGCTCTTCCATATCGCCGGGGAAGAGGTGAAAGCCTTTCCCCGCAAGCGGCAGCGCCGCCCGCCCCGGCTTCTGCCGGAGCGGCGCAAACACCTCATGTCCCGCGTCGAGCAGTTCCTTCGCGAGTGCAAGCCCCAAAAAACTGCTTGCGCCGCTTAAGAGCACTCTCACGGCTGAAACCTCGGCACAATCATATTCTCATCCAGCTCCTCATCGCTGAGGAACGGAACCAGCTCCTCAAGCGGCGGGCTCACCATGCTGCCGTCCGGCAGACGCTTTCCGCCGGACTTCGGCTCAAAGTTCTGGTCGGTATCCACGAAGATCTCGCAGAGAATCGGTCCCTCTGCCACAAGCGTCTTTTGTATCGCCTCATCGATCTCATCGTTATTCCGCGCTGCGACATAAGGCAACTCGAACGCTGCCGCAATCTTTTCGAAAGACGGGAAACTGAGGTCCCCGCTGTCGCTGCCTATGCCGATCAGCGGCTGGTCGCCGAAGAAGTTGCGCTCGGTCTGGCGAATCGAATGGTAGCCGTCGTTGTTGATGAGGAACATTTTAATCGGCATCTTTGCGCCGGAAATGGTCTGCAGTTCCTGCAGGTTCATCATAATACTGCCGTCGCCGGTCAGTAGAATAATATCGCGCTCATAGCGCTTACGATCCTCGTTTGCCTTCGCCGCGCCGATGGCCGCCGGAAGATCGTAGCCCATCGAAGCGATTGCGGAGTTCGAGATGAAGCGCTGCCCCTTCTTAATCCGGTAGGCATGGCCGCCGACCACGCAGGCGGAACCGTTTCCGACCACGGTAATTGTGTTCTCCGTCACCGCATCGCCGAGCTTATGAATCAGCGCATAGACATTTGCCGGACGCGAAGCCGGTACCGATAAGTGTTTCTCCTGCACCACCGGATAGCGCTTCACCCAGTACTTGCAGGTCTCGCTCCAGCTCATGCCGCGAAGGCCTTCGCCGCCGCCGAAAATCGGCGTCTGCTTTTCATCCAGCACTTCGTTCATGACCGTTAAGAGATCCTTCGCATCCGCATGGACCGGAAGCGAGACGTGGATGGTGGGCTTCTTCAGCTCCTCCGCGTCGATATCGTTCACAATCGTAAAAGCCTCGCGCGCCCACGCCTTCGACTGGAAGCCGACCTGACGCACGCTGAGGCGCGAACCCACGGAGAAGACCAGATCCGCGTTCTGAACCGCAAAGTTACCCGGGCGATCGCCGAAGTTGCCGGGGCGTCCCGCGTAGAGAACATCGTCGCTCGGGAGGCAGTCCTCGGAATCCCAGCCGACCACGACCGGAATGCCGAGTTTCCGCGCGACCGCGAGGAATTCCGCGTGCGCGTTTGCAATCCGTATGCCGTTGCCCGCGTTGAAGACCGGGCGCTTTGCCGCAGCAATGTGCGCAATGATCTCCTCCGCGAGTTCGCGGCTCACCTTCTTCGGCAGCACAGCGCGGTACTCGCCCTTCCCTGCCTCGTCCGCGGGAATTTTATGCGCCGAGGGCGCCGCAAAGCCGTCGCCGCCCGCCTCATAGTTCTCCGGATCAAAGCCCGGGAGCTCATCTGTCTCCACAAAGGCACCTTGCACGTCGAGCGGAATGTCAAGCCAGGTCGGGCCCGGTCTTCCGTGTTCCGCGAGGTACAGTGCCTTCTCGAGACAGTAGCGAATGCGCAGCGGATCCGTGACCATCTCGCAGTACTTGGTCATCGCCTCGACTGACTTGCAGATATCGAATTCCTGGTCGCCGAGCGCCCGGATGTGTACACCCGACATGCGCGCGGTCCAGTCCGTGCGGATTTGTCCCGAAATCACAAGCATCGGGATGGAGTCAAGCCACGCGCCGACCACACCGGTCAGCGCATTCGTGCCGCCGGGTCCCGTGGTCACACAGACCACAGCGGGCTTATTGTTGATGCGCGCGTAGCACTCCGCCGCAATCGCACAAGCCTGCTCGTGATGATTGTAGGTAATCGTGAGTCCCTCTTCATGTCCCAGCGCATTGTTTAAGTGCATCGCACCGCCTCCGACCACGCTGAAGCCGCGCACGATGCCGCTCTCCACCAGTTTTCTCGAAATGTAGTTGCTGACTTTAATCCGCATTTTGACCTCCGGCCTCAAAATTTTGACTGCCACCCACTACTTGGCATATATCGTTTAGTATACCACAAAGCCTATATACTGCATAGGACACAGGCTCTGCGGGCAAAAAGGTAGAATTCCTTACGATATGCTTACAGCTCTCCTAAGTCACTTTTTTCCTGCATAAAATCTGCTATAATTGATGCAGACAAAGGGAAAGGAGGATAATACCATGAAGCAAAAAGGGTTGCGGATTGCATTACTGTTCGCGCTGGTCCTTTCCATATCACAGGCAGTTCCCGCCTTTGCTGCGCACAAGCTTCTGGATGCAAACAGCTATACGCTCACGCAGACCGAGCAGGGCGTTGCCATCAGCGGTAAAGACGGTAAGTCCGTTACCGGCTGGGTGCAAGACAAAGAGGGAAATTTCTACTACTTCAAAAAGGGAGTCAGAAATTCCGGCTGGGACAAAATCAACGGAGACTGGTATTACTTTTACCCGGAGACGGGGGTTCTTGCCAGAAATACCAAGGTCCTGAACTATGATGTGGATGATGACGGCCGCATGATTAAAGTCCACGAGTGGTAATCAATCATCACTTTTGTCAAGTAATCAAAAAGGGAAGCGCCTCGGCGCTTCCCTTTTTCGTGTCTCTCTCTGCTCAACGCTTCCAAGCGCCGCTCGCGTCCACATAGAAGGTATCTATGGTCGTGTTTCGCGCCATCTCGCCGCTCTCCGGGTAGAAATAACCCCAGTGATCGCCGAGCTGCACCCAGCCCTTGGCGCGCTGTCCGTCTCCGAGCGCGTAGTAGAACTTGTTTCCGTCCATGATGAGCTCGTTCGCGGCCATCTTGCCGTAGGTCGGCGAATCCGCATCCGGGTTCAGGTAATACTCGACGCCGTTTACATTTTGCCAACCGGTCAGCATTTCGCCGCTCTCGGCAAAATAGTACCAACCCGAAACGGTGCGCGCCCAACCGGTGCGCATCTTGCCCTCGGAGCTGAAGAGGTACCACTTGCCCTCAATCTGCTCCCAGCCGTCCTTCTTAAAGCTGCCGTCCGGATAGCGGTAACTCCAGCTGTCGCCGTTCAAAATCCAACCCGCTTTTACGACATTGTTCGTCTCACCCGTGGGACCTCCGTTCTGATCCCAAACGGCACCGCGCCCGTCGGAAACCTGTTGCGCACTGATGCGCATCGAGCCCGATTCGGTCCATCCGGAGGCCTTGCCCGTGCCCTTCGCCTCGGTGCGAACCCGGAAACTGTAGTGACCGGGCTTGGTCATATAGGGATAGAAATTGTAACTCTCGCCTGTGACGCCAAAGGCGCGCTTCACGACATCGTTGCCGCGCCGCAGCACCGCTTCGTAGCTGCCGCTTGAATTGGAAGGCGCGCGCCAACTCGCAACACCCGTCTGTCCTGATTTCCACTCCGCCTGCTCGGGCTCCGCATAATTGCCCTTGATGCCCGAAAAACGCAGGCTCACTATGAGGCGCTGTTTGCTGCGCCGCACATCCGTAATCGTGACGCTGTTGTCCGAGAGATGCACATCGCCCGCGCCGAGGGTTGTCGAAAAGGTCTTTCCGCCGCCCGTCGTGCGTATCACCGCCTCCACGCCGATTTCGGTGCCGATTGCGAGATTGTCACCGAAGCCCGAGGTCACGCGCACGCTCTCCAAGTCATAGGAATCCGCGTTTTCCCAGATGCCGAGTTCGCCCTTCGCCGGTTCGCCGAGTATCGCGCCGTCCCGCCCCAGGCTGCTGCCCGGCTCCAGACGGTTCTTCACGTTAAGTCTCACATTGCCGATCTTCTGTCCGCTTGCGCCCCACGATACCGTCGCGGGAGCCGTCGACAGCAACGCCAGTGCGAGCGCCGACAAGAGCACTTTCTTCGCCTTCATTTCACGCCTCCTTCTGTACTTCTATGCAAAACGCACAATGCACCCCACTATTGTAAGTATACAAGATATTTGCGGGCAGGGCAAATAAAAAAGCCCCGCCCCGGTATCCCGGGACGGGACTCATGACTCTATTAGACCAGCTCGAGCAGCACTTCCATCGCTGCGTCGCCCTTTCTCAGGCCGATCTTCACGATGCGGGTGTAACCACCCTTTCTGCCCTCATACTTCGGTCCGTACTCATCGAAGAGCTTCGCAACCAGGTCAACCTTCTTGGTAGCCTTCTTGTGCTTCGGATCGAACTCGCCGACTGCGTAGAGCTTTGCGAGCATGTGGCGTCTTGCGTTCATTCTGGACGGCTTGTCCTTCTTGATTTCCTTCTGGACAGTGTCGTAAACAACAACCTTCTTGCCGTCCTTCTCTTCTCTGACGCGCTTGCCGTTTGCATCCTTGCGCGGCACTTTCGCCGTGACGCTCACGGTCTCAAAGTTGTCCTTCTCCTTCACCGCAAGTGCAATGAGGGGCTCGACCATCTTTCTGACTTCCTTTGCTCTCGCCTCGGTCGTCACAATCTTACCGTTTGCGATGAGCGCTGTCGCCTGACTTCTCAGGAGAGCGAGTCTTACATCCGTTTTGCGTCCAAGCTTTCTGTACTTTGCCATTGGTTTTCTCCTCCGTTTGGGAGCGCGGTCCGTGCCATATCGGGACTCATCGGAGCCGCACCATACTCACAGACTGTCACCGTCTTGCCCGACAGTCTTTACTGAATTTCTTCTTCCTCTTCGCCCATCTCTTCGCTCTGGCGCAGCTGCAAATTGAGATCCGCAAGCTTTTCCAGAACTTCGTCGAGCGACTTCTTGCCGAGATTTCTCACCTTCATCATGTCTTCCGGCGTCTTGTTGATCAACTCTTCGACCGTGTTGATGCCCGCGCGCTTCAAACAGTTGTAGGAACGCACCGAGAGCTCAAGCTCATCGATGTTCATCTCGAGCACTTTTTCCTTCTCGTCGCTCTTCTTCTCGGACATGACCTCGACTCTGCGCGTATTCTCCGAGAGGTCCACGAAGAGACCCAGGTGCTCCGAAAGCACCTTAGCCGCGAGGCTAACCGCCTCATCCGGCGCCGCCGTGCCGTCGGTGAATACGTCAAGCGTGAGCTTGTCGTAGTCCGTCATCTGGCCGACACGGGTATTTTCCACGCGCATGTTGACGCGCTCCACCGGCGTGTAGATGGAATCCACCGCAATCACGCCGATCGGCAGGTCGCCCTGCGCCTTATTCTTCTCCGCGCTGACGTAGCCGCGTCCGTTTGTGATCGTGAGCTCTGCAGAGAACTTCGTGCTGCCGCCGGAAATGGTCGCAATGACCTGATCCTTGTTCAGGATCTCGATATCCGCATCGCACTGGATGTCTGCAGCGGTGACCTCACCCTCGCCCTCAAAATCAATGTAGGCGATCTTCGGTTCCTGGGAGGTCGAGCTATTCTTGATTGCAAGGCTCTTGATGTTCATGATAATCTCCGTCACATCCTCCTTAACCTGGGGGATGGAAGAGAACTCATGGAGCACACCGGCAATCTTCACCTGGCTCACCGCGGTTCCCGGAAGGGAGGAGAGCATGATACGGCGCAGGGAATTTCCGAGCGTCAGACCATAGCCTCTCTCAAGCGGTTCGCAGATGAAACGGCCAAACGTTTTGTCTTCGGAGATCTCAGCAATCTCGATATTTGGTTTCTGAAATTCGAACAAGAATGATACCTCCTTTAAATCTTTGGCCACGCATTGAAACACTCCGAAAAGCCCCACGTAGGGAGTCCCTCAAACAGAGACTCCCTAGCGGTAGACTTATTACTTGGAGTACAACTCAACGATCTGCAGTTCATCGACCGGAACGTCAATCTCCTCACGGGACGGCAGTGCCTTGACTGCGCCCTTCAGGTTCTCCTTGTCGGACTCGAGCCAAGTCGGAACAATGCGGCCGGAAGTCATCTCGAGGACCTCCTTGTAGCGCTCCGAAGACTTTGCTCTCTCCTTAATCTCGATCGTGTCGCCTGCCTTGATCAGATAGGACGGGATGTTCACAATCTTACCGTTCACCAGAACATGTCTGTGACCGACAATCTGACGAGCCTCTCTTCTGGTTCTTGCCCAGCCGAGGCGGAAAATCACATTGTCCAGTCTGCTCTCGAGAAGGATCATCAGGTTTTCACCGACCTGTCCTCTCATGCGGGACGCCTTCTCGAAGTAATTGCGGAACGGCTTCTCCAGCACACCGTAGATGAACTTTGCCTTCTGCTTCTCGCGAAGCTGAGAGCCGTACTCGCTCATCTTGCGGTTTGCTCTTCTCAATTCTCTGTTGGATCTTTTATCGATGCCGAGGAATCCGGGCTCCAGGCCGAGAGATCTGCATCTTTTAAGAACAGGAACTCTGTTAACTGCCACTTTTCTACCTCCTGATTATACTCTTCTGCGCTTCGGCGGACGGCATCCGTTGTGCGGAACCGGGGTCACGTCCTTAATGCTGGTCACCTCAATACCACACGCAGAGAGCGCACGGATTGCGGCTTCGCGCCCGGAACCCGGACCCTTCACCATCACGTCAACAGACTTTAAACCATGGATGATAGCTGCTTTTGCGGCAGTCTCTGCAGCCACGGAAGCTGCATACGGAGTAGATTTCTTTGAACCTCTGAATCCAAGGCCACCGGCACTTGCCCAGGACAGCGCATTGCCCTGTAAATCAGTCAGCGTAACAATCGTGTTGTTAAACGAAGACTGAATGTGTGCCTGGCCGCGTTCAACGTTTTTCTTAACGCGCTTCTTGGCGGACGCCTTCTTCGCGCTTGACATCTGCTGCTTTGCCATTAAACTAACCTACTTTCTCGTTTACTTGAACCAAGTTCGCTCCTGTTGTTAAAACATGCAACGTGATTCAATTCTGCGGTTACTAAATTTACTTCTTCTTATTAGCAACGGTCTTTCTCGGGCCTTTGCGAGTTCTTGCATTCGTCTTGGTCTTCTGACCGCGAACGGGCAAGCCCTTACGATGGCGAATTCCGCGATAGCAGCCGATTTCGGTGAGTCTCTTGATGTCCATGGCGATCTGTCTTCTCAGATCACCCTCGACAACCTGAGTTTCAGCGATCACTTCGGCAATCTTCTTGACTTCGTCATCGGTGAGATCCTTGACTCTCGTGTTCGGATCCACGCCGGCCTGGGACAGAATTCTGTTGGAACTCGTCACACCGATACCATAGATATAGGTGAGTCCGATTTCAACACGCTTCTCTCTCGGTAAATCAACGCCTGAAATACGAGCCATTGTGCTGTCTTCCTCCTGTATTATTTTTGCTGCGTCTTAGCCTTGTCTCTGCTTGTGCTTCGGGTTCTCGCAGATGATTCTGACGGAGCCCTTGCGCTTGATGACTTTGCACTTCTCGCACATCGGCTTGACTGAAGATCTGACTTTCATTGTGTGATACTCCTTTCATCTGCCAACAAAGTCGCCATAGTAGTATAGCAGTTTTGATTCCGCTTTACAAGCCTATAGCTCACTTCCGCAGATTATTTATTTCTCCAAGTGATTCTTGCCTTGTTGAGGTCATAGGGCGACAACTCCACCGTCACCCGGTCGCCCGGGAGTATGCGGATGTAGTTCATTCTGAGCTTGCCGGAAATGTGCGCGAGCACCTGATGGCCATTCTCCAGTTCTACCTGAAACATCGCGTTCGGCAGCTTCTCAATGACCTTACCTTCCAGCTGGATTACGTCCGTCTTTGACATCCTACTGTCCTTTCGGTTTATTGCGCTCTGTCCGGATCGTCCTTACCGAGCGATAAAATCTCGGGTTCACCGTCCGTGATCAGAATTGTATTCTCATAGTGGGCCGCGAGGCTGCCGTCTGCCGTTGTCACGGTCCAGCCGTCATCGCCCCAGTCCACTTCGTAGGTTCCGATGGTAATCATCGGCTCGATCGCGAGGGTCATACCCGCCTGTAAGCGTATGCCCTTCCGGTTCATGCGGAAATTCGGAACTTCCGGATCCTCGTGCATCTCGGTGCCGATGCCGTGGCCCACCAGGTCTCTCACGACCCCGTAACCGCGCTCCTCGGCATAATCGCCGATCGCACCGCAGATATCGTTTAAGTGATTGCCCGCCTTCGCAAAGCGTAAGCCCGCAAAGAAGGACGCCCGTGTCACATCGATCAGATCCTGCGCCTCTTTCGAGATTTCTCCGATGGCCCAGGTTCTGGCCGCATCGCTCTGCCAGCCCTTCCAAATCACACCGGTGTCGAGCGATACGATATCGCCCTCGCGGAGCACGCGCTTCTTTGAGGGGATGCCGTGGACAACCTCCTCGTTCACCGACACGCAGACACTCGCGGGATACCCCTCGTAGCCGAGGAAGGAGGGAATGCAGTCGTAACCGCGTATCAACTTCTCGCAGAGTCTGTCGATCTCGTAGGTCGTCATTCCCGGCTTCAACGCCGCGTGCAGTTCCTCGTGCACCTTGGCGAGAATTTCGCCCGCCTCCCGCATCAGCTGTATCTCATGTTCCGATTTTACCGTCACTGCCATTTCAAACTCCATTCTCCGGGGCAGCTCAAATCAGCGCCTTGATTGCCTCGAACACTTCTTCCATCTCCTGCGTTCCGTCCACTTCCCGAAGCACGCCCTGCTCCCTGTAGTAATCAATCAGGGGTTGGGTCTGCTCATGGTAGACCTGCAAGCGTGCCGCAACCGTTTCGGGCTTATCATCCGCGCGCTGCACCAGCTCATGGCCGCAGACATCGCAGATATTCTCCGTCTTCGGTGCGCGGTAGCGAATATGATAGCTCTCACCGCAATTCGGACAGCTGCGCCGTCCCTCCATGCGGTCGATGATGGCCTCATCCGGCACTTCGATATCGACCGCTTCGTCGATCTTTGTGCCCTCCGCCGCAAGTGCTTCGGTCAGCGCCTCCGCCTGCGGTATGGTCCGCGGGAAGCCGTCCAACACATAGCCCTCGCTGCAGTCCGCCTCGTGAATGCGATTTTTCAGCATCCCGATGGTCACCTCATCCGGCACAAGTCCGCCCGCATCCATATAGCGCTTCGCCTCAAGGCCGAGCGGCGTGCCCGCCTTGATGTTTGCGCGGAAAATATCTCCGGTCGAGATGTGCGGAATCTGATAGTACTCCGCAATTCGCTTCGCCTGTGTTCCTTTTCCGGCGCCAGGTGCGCCGAGCATGACAATCTTCATTGCCGTCTCCTTTGCTAGGGTGCCCTTCGCAATGTAGAGCATCCGGCGGACAAAGCTGCCCGCCGGACGCCGCGCTCTGCGTTAATTTCCGAGGAAGCCCTTGTAGTTCCGCACCAAGGTGGTGGAAGTAACGGACTTCAGCGTCTCGAGAATTACGCCGACAATAATGATCAGAGAGTTTCCGGTGAACGTGAGCGATCCGATGTTGAAGACACCCGAAATGAGAATCGGAATGACAGCAACAATCGTGAGGCCTGTTGCACCGAGAAAGATGACATACTTTAATACTTCGCTCAGGTAGTCACTGGTCGGACGGCCCGGACGAATGCCCGGAATAAAGCCGCCGGACTTCTTCATGTTGTTTGCGATCTCCAACGGGTTGAAGGTGATGGAGGTATAGAAATATGCAAACAAGATGATGAGCACGATGTAGAGCACCAGACCGATCGAATAAATCGGGCGCTCCGGCTTCAGCCAGTTCGACGAATTCAGGACCATGATGATCTTGCCCGGGATGCTCGCGTAGTCCAGGTTAAAGAACTGCGAGATGACCACCGGGAAGGACATCAGGGAGCTTGCGAAGATGACCGGAATCACGCCTGCGGTGTTGACCTTCAGCGGAATCTCCGAGGACTGTCCGTTGCCAAGCACTCTTCTGCCCTGCATCTTTGCCGTATACTGCACGGGAATGTGACGCTCCGCGTCGCAGAGCAGCACGACAAAAACCGTCATGAGAAGAATGCAAGCCGCGATGATCAGTCCTGCGACCACAGCCGTGGCCGGCGACTTCGCGTTCATGATGAAGCGCTCCCAGAGCGTCGCAAAATCTCTCGGAATCGAGGAAAGGATGTTGATGAGAAGCACGATCGAGATGCCGTTGCCGACACCCTTCTCCGTGATTCTCTCACCGATCCACATGAGGAAGGCGGAACCCGCAGTCATCGTCGCGATCGTGACGACCACGCTCTTCAAGGTGAAGTGGGTCAGGAGACCCTGGCTGCCGAAGCCGACCGCCATGGCAATCGACTCGATGAGCGCCAGCGCAACCGTCAGGTAACGCGTGTAGCTCAGGATTTTCTTTCTGCCGTCCTCGCCCTCCCGCTGCAGTTCCTCAAGCCGCGGGATGGCAATGGTCATGAGCTCCATGATAATGGAGGACGTGATGTAAGGTGTGATGCTGAGCGCGAGAACGCTCATCTGCTCAAACGAGCCGCCGGTAATCGCGTTAAAGAAATTGAACGCATTGCCGGAGCTCTGTCTTTGCTGTTCAAAGAAGTTCTTCAGATAGTCCGTGTTCACGCCCGGAATCGGTAGATTGCTTCCGAAGCGGATCACAATCAGCATCAGAAGGGTGAACAAGAGCCGTTGCCGAACCTCCTTGACTTTCAATGCCTGTCGGAGACTCTTCAGCATTTACAGCACCTCGCAGGTACCGCCTACTGCCTCAATCTTTGCCTTTGCACCCTCGCTGACTGCGCAAACCTTGACCGTCAGCTTCTTGGTGAGCTCGCCGTTGCCAAGGATCTTCACGCCGTCGCGTGCGTGGGAGATGATGCCGAGTGCGATCAGCGACTCAGCCGTCACTTCGCTTCCGTTCTCGAACTTCTCAAGTCTCTCGACATTGACCGCCACGATATCCTTCGTGTTGCGGTTCTTGAAGCCTCTCTTCGGAATGCGTCTGTAGAGCGGCATCTGGCCACCCTCGAAGCCCGGTCTCGGAGCGCCGGAACGCGCCTTCTGACCCTTGTGTCCCTTGCCGGCAGTCTTTCCGTTGCCGGAACCGTGACCGCGGCCGCGTCTGAAGTTGTCAGAGTGGACAGCGCCCTCAGCCGGTCTCAAATTCGATAAATCCATGACTGCACCTCCTATCCTTATTCTTCTACTTCTTCGACACGCACAAGGTGTCTCACGTGCCAAACCATGCCGCGCATTGCCTCGTTATCCGGCATGATGACGGTCTTGTGCATTTTCTTGAGTCCCAGTGCGACCACAGTCGCTCTCTGCTTCGGAATTGCGCCGATCGGGGACTTAACAAGAGTAATCTTAAGCTGCTTCGCCATGTTCCTGTCCTCCTATTCAGCCGAGAATTTCTTCCACGGACTTGCCGCGTCTCTTTGCAATCTCCTCCGGAGAGCGGATTGCCTTAAGTCCCTCCAGGGTCGCAAGCACAACATTGGTCTTGTTGTTGGAGCCGAGCGACTTGGTACGGATGTTCTGGATACCCGCGAGCTCAACCACAGCGCGGACCGGGCCGCCTGCGATGATACCGGTACCTTCCGGTGCGCGCTTCAGAAGCACCTCAGCGCTGCCGAACTCACCCGTGAAGTCATGCGGAATGCTCTTGTTCTCGTCAATTGCAATCGAGACAATGTTTCTCATAGCTGCCTCTTTGCCCTTGCGAATTGCTTCCGGAACCTCACCTGCCTTGCCGAGGCCAACGCCGACCTTGCCCTTGCCGTCTCCTACAACCACGAGAGCGGAGAAACGCATCGTGCGGCCGCCCTTGACGGTCTTGCTGACGCGCTTGATGGCGACAACTTTGTCGTTGTACTCAGAATTTCTCTGATCGTTTCTTTCGCGATTCATTGCCATTGTCTTCTGTTCCCCCTCTTAGAATTGTAAGCCGGCTTCGCGTGCAGCGTCTGCGAGCGCCTGAATCTTACCCGTATAGAGGAATCCACCTCTGTCAAACACGACGGCGCTGATACCCTGCTCCTTCGCGCGCTCTGCGATGAGCTTGCCGACAAACGCAGCAGCTTCCACGGTATCCGTGTGCTCCAGTGCGCTCTTTGCCTCCTTCTCCAGCGTGGAAGCAGCGACGAGGGTACGGCCGACCGTATCGTCGATAATCTGCGCGTACATATGGCTGTTGCTGCGGAACACGGAGAGGCGCGGTCTCTGCGCAGTACCGCTCAGGTGGCTGCGCATTCTCCAGTGCTTCTTCTCGCGGACAGCTTTTCTGGATTCTTTGCTTACCATAATAAAACCCTCCTAATTATTTCTTACCGGTCTTACCGACCTTGCGTCTGATGGTCTCCGTAGCGTACTTGATACCCTTGCCCTTATACGGCTCCGGCAATCTCTTCTCACGGATCACGGCAGCATGCTGTCCGACTTTCTCTTTATCGATACCCTGCACCTTGATGATGTTCTGACCGTCGAGGACCGTCGTGACGCCTTCCGGATCCTCCATCTCGACCGGATGAGAATAACCAAGAGACAGGACGAGTTTGCTTCCCTGCTTAGCGGCTCTGTAACCAACACCGTTGATCTCCAGAACCTTCTCATAGCCCTCAGTCACGCCGACAACCATGTTCTTAATCAGAGTTCTCGTGAGACCGTGCAGCGACTTGATTCTCTTCAAATCGTTGGGTCTTGTGACGATGATCTCGCTGCCTTCCTGCTTGATCTCAAGCTCAGCGGGCAGCACTCTCTCCAGCGTACCCTTCGGACCTTTTACAGTCACAAGATTATTTTCTGCGATCGTGACAGTAACGCCTGCCGGGACCGCGATAGGCATTCTTCCAATACGTGACATGCCGATTTCCTCCTGATGTCGTTAAAATGATCGGGATCTTATGCGCATTTCATGCGGTAATTTCTTACCAGATAAATGCTAAAACCTCACCGCCCACACCTAAACGGCGTGCCTCTTTGTCTGTGATGACGCCCTGGTTTGTGGAGATGATTGCCGTGCCGAGGCCACCGAGAACCTTCGGCATATCCTCCTTGCCCGCGTAGATACGAAGACCGGGCTTGGAAATTCTCTTCAGACCGCTCAGAATGCGATCGTTCTTGGTTGCGCCGTACTTCAGGGTGATGCGAATGTCCTGGAAGCCCTCGTTCTCAACAAACTCGTACTTCTCGACATAGCCCTCGTTCACAAGGATATCCGCAATCGCGACCTTCATCTTGGAAGCCGGGACATCGACCACATCATGCTTTGCAGTATTTGCATTGCGGATTCTTGTCAGCATATCTGCAATCGGATCGTTCGTTGTCATGGAATGTTTCCTCCTGTTGGATTTCTTTCAGCTTCGCTTTACCAGCTTGCCTTCGTGACACCGGGGATCTGCCCCTTGTAAGCGAGCTCTCTAAAGCAGATACGGCAAATTCCGTACTTTCTGAGATAAGCGTGAGGGCGTCCGCAGATTCTGCAGCGGTTGTACTCTCTGGTGGAGAACTTCGCCGGACGCGCCTGCTTGATCTTCATCGACTTCTTAGCCATGAGTCTTTTCCCTCCTGATTATTTGGCAAACGGCATGTTGAACAGCGTTAACAGGTAGCGTGCCTCTTCATCCGTCTGTGCCGTGGTGACAAAAATGATGTCCATGCCGCGCACCTTGTCGACCTTATCGTACTCGATCTCCGGGAAAATCAGCTGTTCCTTGATACCCATTGCATAGTTGCCTCTGCCGTCGAAGGAATTCGGGTTCACACCTCTGAAGTCACGAACGCGCGGAAGCGCAAGGTTGATCAGGCGATCTGCGAACTCATACATCTTTGCGCCGCGCAGCGTCACCTTGCAACCGATCGGCATATCCTCACGAATCTTGAAGTTTGCAACCGACTTCTTGGACTTCGTGACAATTGCCTTCTGGCCCGCAATGATCTCCATGTCGCGAACCGCAGCTTCGAGGACCTTTGCGTTCTCCTTTGCCTCACCGACACCCATGTTAATCACGATCTTGTCGAGCTTCGGAACCTGCATCGGATTCTTGTAACCGAACTTCTCAATCATCTTTGCGACAATCTCGTTGTCGTAGATTTCTCTTAATCTAGCCTTAGCCACTTGGAATGCTCCTCCTCTCTGCTTTAGTCGATGACCTTGCCGCTCTTCTTTGCGACACGGACCTTCTTGCCGTCTCTCAGCTCAAAGCCGACCTTCGTGCGCTCACCGCTCACGAGGAGCGCCACGTTCGAGACGTGAATGGAACCTTCCTTGCTCACGATGCCGCCGTTCTGGTTCTGCGGGCTCGGCTTCATATGCTTCTGAATCATGTTGCAGCCTTCGACCACAACTCTGTTCTTCGCCGCGTCCACATGCAGCACCTTGCCGCTCTTGCCCTTGTCCTTGCCAGCGATGATCTGAACGTTATCGTTCTTCTTAATCTTACGCATTGCGGACCTCCTTATAATACTTCCGGAGCAAGGGAAACGATCTTCATGAACTGCTTTTCACGAAGCTCTCTTGCCACCGGCCCGAAAATGCGGGTTCCTGTCGGCGTCTTGTCATCCTTGATGATAACTGCCGCGTTCTCGTCAAAGGTGATGTAAGAACCGTCTTTTCTGCGGGTCTTCTGCACCGTGCGAACCACGACTGCCTTGACAACATCACCCTTCTTAACAACGCCGCCCGGCGTTGCGTCCTTAACGGACGCCACAATCACGTCGCCGATGTGCGCATATCTTCTGGTTGAACCGCCCATCACGCGGATGCAAAGGAGTTCCTTCGCACCGGTGTTGTCGGCAACTCTCAAGCGTGTTTCCTGCTGAATCATGCCGGATACTCCCTTCCTCTACTCGATTATCTCGCCTTCTCGACGATCTCAACCAGTCTCCATCTCTTATCCTTCGAGAGCGGTCTGGTCTCCATGATTCTGACTCTGTCACCGATTCTGCACTCATTGTTCTCATCGTGCGCCTTGAACTTCTTGGTCTGCTTGATGATCTTGCCGTACAGCGGGTGCTTCACGTGATCCTCGACCGCAACCGTGATGGTCTTATCCATCTTGTCGCTGACGACTTTGCCGACACGTGTCTTTCTAAGATTTCTCTCTTCCACGGTTTATCTCCTTTCGGCTCACGCTCTCGCCTGTTCCGTGATAACGGTCTGGATTCTCGCGATGTTCTTGCGAACCTCGCTGATTCTCGCAGTGTTATCCAGCTGGCTGGTGGCATTCTGGAATCTGAGGTTGAAAAGCTCCTTCTTCGCAGAGACCAATGCCTCTCTCAGCTCAGCTGCACTCTTCGCTCTTAACTCTTCGACATACTTATTCGTTTTCACTCTGTTCACCGCCTTCTGCAGTCACTGCGGAAACTCCGTCCACGCCTGCGTTGACCTCTTCCTTGGAAGCAATCTTGCACTTGCACGGAAGCTTGTGCATTGCGAGGCGCAGCGCCTCTCTTGCATCTGCCTCTGCGACGCCGTCGATCTCAAAGAGAACGCGTCCGGGCTTGACAACAGCCACCCAGTACTCCGTGGAGCCCTTACCGGAACCCATTCGGGTCTCAGCCGGCTTTGCGGTGACGGGCTTATCCGGGAAAATCTTGATCCAAACCTTACCGCCACGCTTGGTATAACGGGTCAGTGCGACACGGGCTGCCTCAATCTGATTGCTCCGGATCCAGCAGGGTTCCTGAGCAACAAGACCGAAGGAGCCGTTCGTGATTCTGTTTCCGCGCATTGCTTTTCCGGCCATGGAACCGCGGAACTGCTTTCTGTGCTTGACTCTCTTAGGCATTAACATAGTTTATTTCGCGCTCCCTTCTCTGGTCTCAGCCTTTGCCGGCAGAACCTCGCCCTTGTAAATCCAGACCTTGACGCCGACCTTACCGTAGGTCGTGTCTGCCTCGGCGAAGCCGTAGTCGATGTCCGCGCGCAGGGTCTGCAGCGGAATGGTGCCTTCCGAGTAGAACTCGCTTCTTGCGATATCCGCACCGCCGAGACGGCCGGAGCAGCAAGTCTTGATGCCGAGGATGCCCGACTTCATGCTTCTCTGCATTGCGGACTTCATCGCGCGGCGGAAAGAGGTTCTGTTCTCAAGCTGCTGTGCGATGTTCTCTGCGACGAGCTGTGCCTCTCTGTCCGGTCTCTTGATCTCCTTGATGTCGATGAAGACCTTCTTCTCGGTGAGCTTCGCAACTTCCTTCTTCAGCTTCTCGATCTCAGCGCCCTGCTTGCCGATGACAACGCCCGGCTTCGCGGTGTGAATGATCACGCGGACTCTGTCCGCTGCGCGCTCGATCTCGATGCCGCTCACGCCGGAGGCATAGAGTTTCTTCTTCAGGAACTTCCGGATGTTGTAGTCCTCGACTAAGTTGTCCGCGAAGTCTCCCTCTGCGAACCATCTGGAGTCCCAGTCTTTGATCACGCCGACTCTAAGGCCGTGCGGGTTAACCTTCTGTCCCATTCTCTACCTCCTCATCTCTCGTCCAGAACAACCGTGATGTGGCTCATTCTCTTGAAGATTCTGTAGGCTCTGCCCTGCGCTCTCGGCTGGACTCTCTTCATGATGGGGCCGTTGCCTGCATAGCACTCTGCGATGTAGAGCTTGTCTGCCTGCAGGTTGTTGTTGTTCTCTGCGTTCGCGATTGCGGACTCCACGAGCTTCTTAATGACGCCGGAAGCATATCTGGGATTGTAAGCCAGGATGCCGAGCGCCGTCTTCACGTCTTTGCCTCTGATTGCGTCCAGTACGAAGCATGCCTTCTGTACCGGGATTCTCGCATAAGAAAGCTTTGCAGACGGTCTCTTGTCGTTCTGTGCGTTTCTCTCTCTCTTAAACTGGGATCTATGTACTTTCTTGTGTACGTTAGCCATGTTGAAACCCTCCTTTCAAACCTTTCTTATTATCTGGGCGACCCGACCTTCTTCTCGTCTGCGCCGTGACCTCTGTAGGTGCGCGTCGCAACGAACTCGCCGAGCTTGTGTCCGACCATGTCCTCGGTGATGTAGACCGGAACATGCTTTCTGCCGTCGTGAACCGCGATCGTAAGACCGACCATAGCCGGGAAGATCGTGGAGCGGCGGGACCAGGTCTTGATAACCGTCTTCTGGCCGGATTTGTTCATTTCTTCGACCTTCTTGAGCAGACTCTCGTCTGCGAAGGGTCCTTTCTTCAGTGAACGTGCCATCTGTATCCTCCCTTAATTAGGCCTTGCCGTTTCTTCTTCTGACAATCAGCTTATTGGATTGCTTGTTCTTCTTTCTGGTCTTGAGGCCCAGCGCCGGCTTGCCCCAAGGTGTGCACGGACCCGGGCGGCCGATCGGCGCTCTGCCCTCACCACCGCCGTGCGGGTGATCGTTCGGGTTCATGACCGAACCGCGGACCGTCGGGCGAATGCCCATGTGGCGCTTTCTGCCTGCCTTACCGAGGTTGATGAGGTTGTGCTCGCCGTTTCCGACGCTGCCCATCGTTGCGCGGCAGTTGATCGGCACCATTCTCATCTCGCCGGACGGGAGACGAAGCGTTGCGTACTTGCCTTCCTTTGCCATGAGCTGAGCGGTGATGCCTGCAGCGCGTGCAAGCTGTGCGCCCTTGCCCGGGTAAAGCTCGATGTTGTGAATCTCGGAACCGACCGGAATGAGTGCAAGCGGAAGGCAGTTGCCCACTCTCGCCTCAGCCTTGTCGCCGCTCATCACGGTCTGGCCGACCGCAAGCCCCTGCGGAGCCAGGATGTAGGACTTCACGCCGTCTGCATAGCAGAGAAGGGCGATGTTAGCCGTTCTGTTCGGATCGTACTCGATCGCAACAACCTTTGCCGGGATGTTGTCCTTCGAATTTCTCTTGAAATCGATGATTCTGTACTTTCTTCTTGCGCCGCCGCCTCTGTGTCTGACCGTAATCTTACCCTGCGCATTGCGTCCTGCATGCTTCTTCAGGCTCACGACCAGGGACTTCTCCGGCGTGGATTTCGTGATCTCTGCGAAATCGGAACCCGTCATGTTTCTTCTGGACGGAGTATACGCGGTATACTTTCTAATTCCCATTGTCTTCTCCTTTAGTTTGTTATCGCGGATTCACACCGCATAGTTTGAGGCTTTACAGACCCTGGAAGATCTCGATTTCCTTGGAGTCCGCGGTGAGCTGCACAATCGCCTTCTTGCTCTTTGCAGTCTGACCGAAGGTCACGCCTCTGCGCTTGGTCTTGGTCGGGCGGTTCATCGTGTTGACGCTCTTAACCTTAGCGCCTGCGAACATCTTCTCCACCGCTTCCTTGATCATCGTCTTGTTTGCTTCCGGGTGAACCAGGAAGCAGTATCTCTTCTCCGCCATGCCCGCCATGCTCTTCTCGGTGACCAGCGGCTTGAGGATTACATCATAGTACTGAATGCTTGCCATTACGCGTATACCTCCTCAATCGTAGCGACAACATCCTTCGACGTAACCACCGTGTTGTACTTCAGAATGTCGTACACGTTGATGGTCTTCGGAGAAGCCGTCTTGACACCGGCAATGTTTCTCGCGGAGAGAACCGTGGTCTTATCGTTCTCCGGCGCGACAACCAATGCCTTCTGAACCTTCAGGTTCTTCAGGGTCTCTGCCATCTTCTTCGTCTTGATCTCGCTGAGCTCAAAGCTCTCGAGGACGATGAACTTCTGCTCCCGAACGCGGCTCGAGAGTGCGCAGCGAAGTGCCTGGCGCTTCTCCTTCTTGTTCAGGGTGATGGTGTAATCTCTCGGGCTCGGTGCAAACACAACGCCGCCGCCCTTCCACTGCGGAGATCTCGTGGAGCCCTGTCTTGCGTGACCGGTACCCTTCTGTCTCCACGGCTTTCTGCCGCCTCCGGAAACCTCGGAGCGGGTCTTCGCCTTCTGCGTGCCCTGGCGCTTATTGGCGAGCTGTGCAACCACAGCCAAATGTACAAGATGCTCGTTCAGCTCTACGCCGAACACAGCGTCATTCAATTCAATCGTTCCGACTTCTTTGCCGTCGGTGTTGTAAACAGATACGTTTGCCATCTTGCGTTCCTCCTTTCCTCTCGAAATTACTTCTTGCTCTTAACCGTCTCGCGAAGCGTGACCAGAGCCTTTCTGGAACCCGGGATTGCACCCTTGACCAGAATGAGGTTGTTCTCAGCGTCGACTCTCACGATCTCAAGGTTCTGCGTCGTGACCGTCACATGACCCATGTGACCCGGCATTCCCTTGCCCTTGAACACGCGGCTCGGATCCGAAGAGGAACCGTTGGAACCCTGGTGTCTGTGGAACTTGGAACCGTGCGCCATCGGTCCGCGGTGCTGACCGTGCTTCTTGATTGCGCCCTGGAAGCCCTTACCCTTGGAGACAGCCGTCGCATCGACCTTATCGCCCGCTGCGAAGATATCCGCCTTGATGACATCCTTCACGTTGTACTCGGAAGCGTTCTCGAAGCGGAACTCTCTGAGGAAACGTCCTGCGGAGAAAACCTCTCTCTTGTGCTCGCCGCGCGTCACAACTTCCTTCTCAATGCCTGCCTTCTCGAGCTGACCCGCATCCGGCTTGTTGACAAGCTTCGTGCGAATCTGTCCGTACGCGACCTGAACCGCGTTGTAGCCGTCGCTCTCCTCGCTCTTCACGCGAGTCACGACACAGGGGCCTGCCTGAAGCACCGTAACCGGCACCAGCACACCGGCCTCGTTGTAGACCTGAGTCATACCGACCTTCGTTGCAAGAATTGCCTTTTTCATTTCTTCCTCCTGTTTATCCTACAGCGGAGCGCCGAGGCGCTCATACTAGAGCAGGATATTATTTTGTCTTCATGCGGATATCAATGTGAACGCCCGCCGGCATTTCGAGACGAGACAGTGCATCGACGGTCTTGTCCGTCGGCGCGAGAACGTCGATAAGTCTCTTATGCGTTCTCTGCTCGAACTGCTCACGGCTGTCCTTATACTTGTGAACCGCACGGAGAATTGTAACCACTTCCTTCTTGGTCGGCATCGGAATCGGACCGGAGACCTTTGCTCCCGTTCTCTTCACCGTGTCGACAATCTTTCCGGCAGACTGATCAACCAGCTTGTGATCATACGCCTTCAACGTGATTCTCATTACCTGATTTGCCATAAAAAAAGTCGCCTCCTTTTCGCACTTTT
>CAJPKN010000016.1 GCA_905370385.1 Stomatobaculum longum | reverse complement strand
GCGGGCGAAGTGCTGACCGCTGCGACAACGGAACATATCGCAGAGGCGGCGGAAATGCTGCGTGAAACGCGGGAAGAGGAAGCGGCGCAAGAGGCGCTTGCCGACGAGGAGACGTTCGGGCCGCACTACATGGAAGTCAGAGAGCCGGGCCGCTTTGCGCGCTTCTATGCGCTCCTGATCGGATGCATCAGTTTCTTCGGGATTCTCTTTGCGATGCTGCTCGCCTGGACTTCTCGCGATGCGCTCTGGATTGAGGGCGTACAGGGCAGATACTTCCTGCCCCTTCTGCCGCTCTTCCTCTTCGGCTTACAGAATAAGACGGTTCAGAGCGAATTGCCGTTTAAGCGCCTTGTGCCCTACGGCTTCGTGATATTGAATCTCTGCGTGGGAATCCGCATTTTTGCGCTTGCCGTGCTGAGAGTTTGAGGAGATTGTTATGACGGAACTTGTGCGTGAGCTCTTCGGGAACCGAAAGCTCATCTTTGAGCTCGCCAAGGCGGATTTTCGAAAGCGCTTTGTGGGCTCCTACTTCGGCATTATCTGGATGTTTGTCCAACCGATTGTGACCGTACTCATTTACTTCATGATCTTTCAGCTCGGCTTTAAGTCGGTGCCGCCGATTCCCGGCGTGCCCTATGTGCTCTGGCTGGTCCCCGGCATCGTCCCCTGGTTCTTTTTCCAGGAGGCAATGAATGCCGGCACCAACTGTCTGCAGGAGTACCACTATCTGGTTAAGAAGGTGGTGTTTAACGTAGAGGTGTTGCCGGTCATCAAGCTCGTGTCCTGCCTTCTGGTGCACGCAATCTTTGTCATGATTATGATTGCGATGTTCTTCTGCTACGGGAGACTGCCGCTCATCACCTGGCTGCAGCTCATTTACTACAGTGCGGCGCTCTCGGTCTTGATTCTCGCGCTCACGCTGGTCACATCGGCGGTGCAGGTCTTTTTCCGGGACATGTCGCAGATTGTGAGTATTTGTCTCCAGTTCGGCATGTGGCTGGTTCCCATCATGTGGGCGCCCGAGATGTTCCCGAACTTCCCGCCGAAGCTCCTGCCGATACTGAAATTAAATCCCATTCACTACATTGTGAGCGGTTACCGGGACAGCATGATAGCCGGGAACTGGTTCTTTGAGCGGCCCATGCAGAGCCTTTATTTCTGGGCGGTGACACTTGCCCTGCTTGCGCTCGGGCTTCGCCTGTTCCGCAAGCTGCGCCCGCATTTTTCCGATGTGCTGTGAGAAAAGAGGAGACTGATTCATGGATAAAAATCTGGCAATCTCGGTGCAGGGAGTCAGTAAAATTTATAAGCTCTACGACAAACCGATAGACCGCCTGAAAGAGGCCGTGAGCCTGACCCACAAGTCCTATCACCGTGACTTCTTTGCACTCTCGGACATCTCCTTTGATGTGAAGAAGGGAGAGACGGTCGGTATCATCGGGACGAACGGATCGGGGAAGTCGACCATACTGAAAATCATCACCGGCGTGCTGAGTCCGACCACGGGGACGGCGGAAGTCTCCGGCAATATTTCGGCGCTCCTGGAGCTCGGCGCGGGCTTTAACAGCGAATACACCGGCCTCGAGAACATCTATATGAACGGTACCATGATGGGCTTCTCGCGGCAGGAGATGGAGCGGAGAATGGATGACATTCTCCGCTTTGCGGACATCGGGGACTTTGTGAACCAGCCGGTCAAGACCTATTCTTCCGGTATGTTCGTGCGCCTCGCCTTTGCGCTCGCCATCAATGTGGACCCGGAGATCTTAATTGTCGACGAGGCGCTCTCGGTCGGTGATGTCTTCTTCCAGGCGAAGTGCTACCGCCGCATGGAGGAGATGATGAAGAACGGCACGACCATACTCATGGTGAGCCACGACATGGGCAGCATCATCAAGTACTGTGACAAGGTAGTGCTCTTAAATCGCGGTCATTTTGTGGCGCAGGGCGAGGCCGGCAAGATGGTGGACCTCTATAAGAAGATATTGGCAAACCAGACCGACGAGCTTGCCGAGGCACTGATTGAAGAGAAGAAGGAGGCACTCGGCTTACCGGTCGAAGCGACGGTCTCCGATAAGCGCATGAAAGACCGCATGAACCTGAATCCCGAAGTGCAGGAGTACGGCGACGGCAGAGCGAGCTTTGAGGACTTCGGAACCCTTGACGCGCGCGGCAATGTGACGAACCTCCTCTTAAAGGGGGAGATGTTCACGATACGGGAGCGCGTTCGCTTCCACGCGCCGATTGAAAATCCGATTTTCACCTACACCCTGCGGGATAAGAAGGGGACGGATATCACGGGAACCAACACCCTCTTTGAGGGCACGGAGATTAAGCCGGTCAAAGACGGCGATGTCTACACGGTTTCGTTCCGGCAGAAGATGAATCTGCAGGGCGGCGAATATCTGCTCTCCATGAGTTGCACCGGCTATGAGAACGGCGAGCACGTGGTGTACCACCGTCTTTACAATGTGCTGAGCTTAACGGTCATCTCGAACAAGAACACCGTGGGCTTTTACGACATGGGCTCGGAGGTTGAGGCCGTGAGAGAGGAGAAGGCATGAGCGAGAGAATTGAAAAAGCCAAGGAATTGCTCGAGCGCTACGGGAACGATACGGCGCGCATGCTCGACGAAAATCCGGAGCTTGAAACCTTAGAGCTCTTTTCCGATCGCCGCGAGAGCCTGCTTGACTGGTATCCCTTCCGCGCGGGCGCGAAACTTCTGCTCGCCGGCGCCGGGGACGGCGGCCTTTTGGCACTTCTGCTCCGAAAGGGACTCGCGGTCACGGCAGTTGATACGGATATGTCGGCGCTTGCCCTTCTGCGGGCGCGAAAAGAAAGCTTAAAGCTCTCGGGAGAACTTGAGACTTTGGAAGGAAAACTCGGCAATCAGAGCACGGCGCTCTCCGGGCAGTTTGACTATATCCTCTTTGACGGGACCCTCGGAAGCGATGGCGAGGCAGCGCTCGTTGCGGCACGGGAACTTCTCAGCCCGGGCGGCACCCTTTTGATTGCCGCGGAAAATGCCTACGGTGTCCGTGCCTTCGCGGGACAAAAACTCGGCGAGAATGCGCTGAGCTACGAGGCCCTCTCGGCGCTTACGGAAGCGGAGGGGGGAAGCGGTTTCTTCTACTTCCCGGAGCCGCTCAAAAATCTGGCGGATACGATTTACTCGGAGCGGCGTCTCCCGGAAGTCGGGGAGCTCTCCCGCGTGATTCCGGCCTACGGGTTTCCGACCTATGTCGCAATCAATGTGGGCGCAAAGTACAACGAGGTCTGCCGCGACGGGCTCTACCCGCGCTTTGCGGATTCCTTTCTCGCCTGTTGGACCAAGGGAGGAGAGAGCGCGGCGGAGCGCCCTGTATTTGTGAAGTACAACCGAAACCGGACGGCAGCGTACCGCCTGGTCACGATTATTTGGGAGGCGGCGGACGGCACGCGGCGGGTCGAAAAGCGGGCGCTCTCCCCCGAGGGCAATGCGCACATTGCGGCCTTTGCGGAGCGCCTCGCGTTACTGCGGAGCGAGGACAGGGGGCTGCAATACGCGGATGCGGAGATAACGACCGCGGACGGCCTTACAAGCGCCTGCTTCCCCTATGTGCTCGGCGAGAGTTTTACGAGCGTCTTCTGCCGCGAGCTTTCGCAGGGACAGCCTCTTGAGGACACGCTGGAGCGCGCACTGCAGCGTATCATCGGCGGCGGCGAGGTGCATAATATAGACGCAATTTTCGACAACTTCCTTGTGCCGGAGGGCGCGGAAGCGCTCGGCATCGACAAGGTTCCGCTCACAGGTATCGACTGCGAGTGGGTCTCTGCAAAGCCGCTCAACAAGAGCTATGTGCGCTACCGCGCGCTTCGAAGCTTTTACGAGCAGCAGCGCGAGAGCCTGGGGCTCGGCACGGAAGAGGCCTTTTTGCTGCGCTTCGGCATTTCGGCAAAAGAGGCGGCAGGCTTTGCCGCAGAGGAGGCGGCCTTCCAGCGCGGCGTGGCCGGCGAGGAACAGGCGCGCTTCTTGGACCGCTTCATTGTCTCCCAGCAGAACGCGGAGATCATCGCGCGGACCGAGCGCACCCTCGAGGAGACCAGGGAGCAGCTCGCGGCCTCCTGGGAGGAGATTCGCATTCGGGATGCGGAGATTAAGAAAATCACCGAGGTAAAGCGCCTGACGGACAATCACGTCGTGAACCTGGAGACCATGATACGGGATCTCCGCGCGGAGAACGGACAGCTCGCGGAGACCTTACAGTATTTGAGTCGCCACCAGACGCTCTACTCCCGTCTTCGTCGGAAGGCGAGTGCAATCTTCAACGCGAAGTACCCGAAGGGCTCCAGGGAGAGAAAGCGCCTCTTATTCCGTCTGAACGCGGTGCGCCATCCGCTGAAACATTGGAAGCTCATGCACACGCCGGAGGGCAAGAATCTGGTAGACGGCGAGTTCGCCATCGGAGATATTTACCGCGAGCACGGAAAGCTGCGTTTCCCGCAGTTCGAAGCGCCGCGGGTCTCGATTATCATCCCCTGTTATAACCAGATCGAGTACACCTATGCCTGCCTGGTTTCTCTTCTCGAGCACACGAAGGACATCCCCTATGAGGTGATCATTGCGGACGATGTCTCGAGCGATGCGACCAAGCGCCTCTCGGATTTTGCGGAGGGACTGGTGATTGCGAGAAACGAGACCAACCAGGGCTTTTTAAAGAACTGTAACCAGGCGGCCTTAAAGGCGCGCGGTGAATTCCTCTTTTTCCTGAACAACGACACCAAGGTGACCGAGGGCTGGCTCTCCTGGCTTTTAAAACTGATGGACGAAGATTTGAGCATCGGTATGACGGGATCCAAACTGGTCTACCCGGACGGGCGGCTTCAGGAGGCGGGCGGCATTATCTGGAGCGATGCCTCCGGCTGGAACTACGGCAGACTGCAGGACCCGACACTGCCGGAGTTTAACTACGTGAAGGATGTCGACTATATGTCAGGCGCGGCGATTTTGATTCGCCACGCGCTCTGGAAGGAAATCGGCGGCTTTGACACGCGCTATGCGCCCGCTTACTGCGAGGACTCGGATCTCGCCTTTGAGGTGCGCGCCCACGGCTACCGCGTGGTCTATCAGCCGAAGTCGGTGGTCATCCACTTTGAGGGCATCTCGAACGGCACGGATGTGCAGGGCACGGGCTTAAAGCGCTACCAGATCGAGAACACCGAGAAATTAAAAGAAAAGTGGAAGAAGGAACTTGCCGAGCAGTTTGAGAATAACGGCAACCCGGATCCCTTCCGGGCGCGCGAGCGGAGCAAGGGCAAAAAGATCATCCTCGTGGTAGATCACTATGTACCGACCTTTGACAAGGACGCGGGCAGCCGCACGACCTGGCAGTACTTAAAGATGTTTGTGAAGCAGGGCTATCAGGTCAAGTTCCTCGGCGACAACTTTGCGGCGGAGGAGCCTTACACCACGGCGCTGACCCAGCTCGGCATTGAGGTGCTCTACGGCGAGGCCATGCAGAAGGGCATCTGGGATTGGATTGAGAAGCACGCTTCGGATATCGACTTTGTCTACCTGAACCGCCCGCACATTGCGAGCAAGTACATTGACTTTATTCAGGAGAGAACGTCTATCCGCGTCCTCTACTACGGACATGACCTTCACTTCCTCCGTGAGCGGCGGGAGTACGAGCTGACGGGAGAGGAGGCGCACCGGGAGGCCTCGGCCTACTGGAAGGGCGTGGAGCTTACGCTGCTCCGTAAGGCGGCGCTCAGTTTCTACCCCTCGGAGGAGGAGTGCAAGGCGATACACGCAATCGACAGCACCATACGCGTGAAGCCCCTGACCGCCTATGTCTGGGACAGCTTCCCGGAGGTGAGCGATTTCGGCTATGAGAAGCGGGAGGGGCTGCTCTTTGTGGGCGGCTTTGCCCACCCGCCGAACCTGGATGCGGTGCTCTGGTTCCTGAAAGAGGTATTCCCCGAGATACGCGCGGAAGAGTCGATCAATTTCTATGTGGCGGGCTCCAAGGTGCCGGAAGAACTGAAAGCCCTTCACAACCCCGAGAACGGTATTCACATCCTGGGCTTTGTCTCGGACGAACGGCTGCGGGAACTCTATGAGAACTGCCGCCTGGTCGTGGTGCCGCTCCGCTACGGTGCGGGTGTAAAGGGCAAGGTCATTGAGGCGCTCTATTACGGCGCGCCCGTGCTCACGACCTCGATCGGTGCGGAGGGCATTCCGGCGGCAGAGACGGTCATGGAGATCGAGGACAGCGCGCCGGGCTTTGCGGCGGCGGCACTCCGCTTATACCGCGACCGCACGGCACTGGAGACACTGTCCGAGCGTTCCTCTGCCTATATTCGCGCACATAACGGCATGGATGCGGTCTGGGAAGCGCTTGCGTCAGACTTTTCCTGAAGATATCTTATGAAAAACGAAAAGAAATCAAAATATGCTTTGTGAACATTCCGTGAATAAAGAAAATATGTTATACTAACGGAACGGCCTAAAAGCTTAGGCGGAAAGGGAGGAAACCAATGAGATTGTTTGGAAGATGGAAGAGAGCTGCGGTCGGCGCGGCATCTGTCGTTGCTGCAATGGCACTGGCAACCGGCTGCGGAAAGAAGGCAAGTTCTCCGGATCAGCGCTACAAAGAGGCTGAGCAGAAGCAGGTCAAGGAGTTCACCACGCAGTTCACGGGTGCTTACGAGACCACGAGAGATAAGCTTGCGAGCGATAAGGTCCAGAGCGGCAGCGGTGATATCGTGATTACCCTGGAGGACGGCGGCAAGAGCACGCTCAGCGCGTTGATGGGCGGCACGGACCTCTCCTGGATCAAGACCCTCGGCATGAAGATGAGCGCAAAGATCGGCAAGTCGGCGCTTGAGGAGAGCATTGCGCTCAGCCTGAACGACAAGGCACTCGGCACGATGAACCTTGTCATGTCCGACAACGATCTCTACCTGCAGATTCCGGAACTCGCGGATAAGTACATGCACATCCCGGGCAGCGTGCTCGGCGACAGCGCAAGCTTCGGCGAGATGATGAGCGAGTATAAGAAACTCCCGGAGGGCAAGAAGCTCGACGAGCTCGTGACCAACTATACGAAGATCATCACGGACGCTGCGAAGGATGTCAAGGAGTCCAAGGAAGATGTGACGGTCGGCGATTACACCGTCAACGCAACCAAGCTTGAGGTTACTTTCGACGGCGAGCAGCTGACCGAGCTCGGCAAGAAGATTGTCGAGACCGCAAAGAACGACCAGAATCTTGCGGATATCATCAAGGCAAGCACCGATGAGGAAACGTACGAGAAGTTCAAGGAGTCTCTCGAGAAGGAAGGGGAGCAGAAGCTTGAGGGCAAGCTCGTTTCCACCATCTGGCTCGGCGAGGGCGACAAGGTCATCGCAAGAGAGCTTCGCATTGAGAACGCGAATGCCAGCGAGAACTATGTGTTCACGATGAAGGCACCGAACAAGGGCGAGGAGTTCGCTTCCGAGATCACCTTCTCCGAGGACGGAAACGAGCTGTTCCGCGTGGACGGCAAGGGCAAGAACAACGGCAAGAAGATGAGCGGTGAGTTCACCTTCACCCAGGAGGGTTCGAAGGTTGCGGTTCTTACGCTCGACGAGCTCGATCTTGAGGCACTCAAGAAGAGCGAGCTTACCGCAAAGGGTAGCGTTCGCCTTGAGAGCGAGAGCAGCAGCTCGATGATGGATCTCAGCGCATTTGCAATCGACTTCGATCTCGCGGAGACCGCGAAGAGCACCAAGGGCACGGTGGCCCTGAAGAGCGGCGACACGCCGTACGTCACGATTGCGATTGATACCACCCGCGGCGAGGGCGGCGAGGAGCCGAGCGCACCGAGCGACATTGTCGACGTTTCGGATGATGCGGCGTTTGAGGCATTCATGAAGGGCGCGAACTGGAGCGGTTATCTGGGACAGCTCCGTCAGACGGATATCCCGAGCAACTACCTCGATATGCTCGAGCAGTCCCTGAAGGCATCGGGTATGATGCAGTAATCAATGCTGGTTTTACATCAGATTAAAAAGCAATACGGAAAGAACGCTGTCCTGCGGGAGGTTAACCTGCAGGCGGCGAACGGAAGTTGTGTGGGCATTCTCGGCGGAAACGGCAGCGGGAAGACCACACTTCTTTCCGTTTTGGGGGGAATTCTGCGGCCGGACAGCGGCAGCTTCCGCTACGAGGAAGAGGAACTCTTCGCGAATGCGAAGCGCCGCAGGGCGCTGGTCAGCTTTTCGCCGCAGGCGAATCCGCTGATGGAGGAGTTGTCCGGTTTTGATAACTTACTGCTCTGGCACGACAGGGCGACCGTGGCGCGCGGGCTCGCACCGGAGGGCGTGATTACGGCCCTCGGCGCTGCGGCGTTTTTGAATAAGCCCGTCGCAAAGCTCTCGGGCGGCATGAAGAAGCGACTCTCGATCGCAATTGCCGTGTTGCGGGAGCCGAAAATTCTTTTGCTGGATGAGCCGACCGCGGCGCTCGATATGGAGGGCAAGGCGCAGTTTTATGCCTACCTAAAGCGTTTTACAGCGGCGGGCGGCACGGCGCTCTTTGTGACCCACGATTTTGCGGAGTTTGCGCACTGCGATCGACTGGTGTTTCTCCGGGACGGCGTGCTGCGCGAGATTCCGCAGCCGGAGAGCGCGGCGGCGGCGGAGGCCTTGTTTTTATGAGGCGCTATTTCGGCGCGCAGTGGAAGCGCGCGCTCCGCTCGCTTCCGGGTGCCCTCCTTGCGAATCTTCTCCTGCTCGCGGCGGCGGCCCTGCTTTTGCTTTACCTGACACGGCTATTTGCGCCCTCGGAGGAGGGGACTGCCAAGCTGAAACTCGGCATTGTCGGCGGACAGGGACAGACCTATCTCGGGACGGGGCTCGGCATCCTAAATAACATGGACAGCTCCCGCCTTGCAATCTCCTATGAACAGCTGGACAAAGAGGCGGCTGCCGAGAAATTAAAGCGAGGCGAAATCCAAGCCTATCTCGAAGTGCCGGATGACTTTCTCTCCGCGCTCTCGGAGGGCGAGAATAAGACCATACGCTATGTGGGAGGCGGGCTCGAGGCGGGGTTAAACAGCGCCTTGATTCGCGAGGCGGGCAGTGCGGCAGAGGTCATTTTAAAGGAAACCGAGCGGGGCATCTATGCGGCGGAGGGCTATTTTGATGCCCACGGCGCGCGGGATCGCCATGCGAAGCTCTTGACGGAAATCAATCTCCGCTATCTCGGCACGGTTTTAAACCGAAACCGAAACTACAATGCGGAGACGGTGGTAGCGCTTGCGGGTTCGGATCTCGCGCAGTACTACCGGGCAGCCTTACTCTGCTTTTTGCTCTTCGCCTCGGGGGTAAGCGCCCTGCCCTTTGCGGCCGGTCGCGCACCGGTACTGGGGCGCTTGCTTACGGCCGAGGGGGTGAGTTGCGGTGCGCAGCTTCTTTCGGAATATTTTGCCTATTTCGGCTTGCAGACCCTCGCCTTTCTTCCGCTCCTTCCGCTGCTTCGGGAAATGTTTGCGGGGCTCCTGCCTGCGCTGTTCTTTGCGACCGCACTCCAGTTTCTGCTTTACGAGCTCGCAGAGGGGCTGCTTGCCGGCGCGTTTCTGCAACTCTTTGCCGGAATCTTCCTCGCGTTTCTCTCCGGCTGCTTTTATCCGCTGGCCTTCTTCCCTGCGCGCATGCAGGCGCTAAGCCGCGCGCTCCCGAGCGGGCAGTGCTTTCGCTATCTGGAGCGGCTCCTTGCGGGTGAGGCGTTCGGCACACTTTTTCGTCCCGGCGCCGTGTTGCTCCTCTGGGCGCTTGCTTTTCTCATGCTCGCGGGTGTTTTGCGGGCGGGAAGGAGGGAGAGATGAGGCAGTTTCTTCGCTGGGAATATCTGCTCTGCAAGCGTTTCTTTCGGCGAAAGAGCTTTCTGGTGCTCCTTCTTCTCCTGCCGCTCATGGGTCTTTTGATTCGCGCAGGAAGCCGGGAAAAGAGCGGCATTCTTGAAATCGGCATTGTGGCGGAAGAGAAGGAGGGGAAAAGCTCCCCGCTCGCGGCTTCAATCGCCGAGAACCTGTTGCAAAGCGAGTCCGTGCTGCATTACCGCAGCGTAAAGAGCGAGAGCGCCGCGCGGGATTTGCTCCGCGCGGGGAAACTGGATGCTGCCTGGATACTGCCTGCGGACCTCGAAGCGCGGGTGGAGCGCATGACAGCCGGAAAGAATCTATGGTTGGTCACCGTATTGGAGCGGGAGGATAGTTCCGTCGTCAAACTGTCCCGCGAGAACTTATACCGTGCGCTTTTTCCGACGATTTCCTATGAGATTTACCGCCGTTTTCTCGCGGAGAACTTTGCGCGCGATCCGGACGATCCCGCGTTTACGAAGGAAATTGCGGCGCGCTATGCGGAGATTCAAATCGACGGCGATTTGATCTCCTATGTAAACGAGGGCGGCAGAGAGGCTGCGGCGGTGAGTTATCTCCGCGCTCCGCTTCGCGGCATGGGAGCGCTCTGGCTTTTGCTCATGAGTTTTGTCGCGCTGCTCTATTATCTGGAAGACCTGAGACAGGGCATGTTTGATTTTGTACCGCGTGCGGCGCAGCGGCGCTATGCGCTCCGCTACCTCATCGCGGTGCAGGGGCTTGCCTCCCTCGCCTTTTCGGCTCTGCTTCTTGCGGGCGGCCTCTTCGGACATCCGGCGCGGGAAATCGCAGCGCTTTTGCTCCTGAATCTGCTCTGCCTCTTATTCGTGATGTCAATCGGTATTTTGACGCGCGGCAAACGGAGCTTGCTCATTGCCCTCCTCTTGCCGCTCTTACTCCTTAGCCTGATCGGCGCGCCGGTGTTTTTGGACCTCGGCATTCGCGCACTTGAGCTCGCAAACCCGCTCTATTACTATTTGAAGTTTGCGGCCTGACGGGAGTGTGCGAGGGGGTGTTGAGTTATTGAAACCCATCGTGTAGGATGGGATTGTAACAGACTTTGTTTGAAAAGAAGGAGACAGCGGTATGGATGCACTGGAAAGACTCATTTCTTATATCAAAATAGATACCCAGTCCTCGGAAGAATCGGGGACTCATCCCTCAACCGAGAAGCAGTTCGACCTTGCGCGTAAGCTCGAGGCGGATTTAAAGGAGCTCGGCGCGAAGGATGTGCGCCTCACAGACAAATGCTATGTCTATGCGCGCATTCCCTCGAACCTCAGCGAGGCGGAAAATGCGGTGACCCCGGCACTCGGCCTCATCGCACACATGGACACCTCGCCTGCGGCGAGCGATACGAATGTGAAGCCGCGCCTCATTGAGAACTACGACGGCGGTATCATTGAGCTTGGGCACGGTGAGGTGCTTGCGCCGAAGACCTTCCCGCAGCTTGAACTTGCAAAGGGAGACGATCTCCTGGTCACGGACGGCAGCACCCTGCTCGGCGCGGACGATAAGGCCGGCATTGCGGAGATTATGGCGCTCGTCGAGTACCTGCAGGCAAATCCGGAGCACCGCCACGGTGAACTTCTGATCGGCTTTACACCGGATGAGGAGATCGGCGAGGGCGCAATGTTCTTTGATGTCGAGAACTTCGGCGCGGAAGTCGCGTATACGGTGGACGGCGGCGAGATCGGCGGCATCGAGTACGAGAACTTCAACGCGGCTTCCGGTTACCTGCACATCAAGGGCGTGAATGTACACCCGGGTTCCGCGAAGAACAAGATGGTCAGTGCCGTCATGGTCGGCATGGAGTTCCAGTCCCTCCTGCCGCCCTGCACCCCGGCGAACACCGAGGGCTTTGAGGGCTTCTTCCACCTCTGCCAGATGAAGGGCGATGAGAGTTCCGCAGAGCTCCGCTACATCATCCGCGAGCACGACCGCGAGAAGTTCGAGGGCATGAAGAAGACCTTCCTCGCAGTCGCGGATCAGCTGAACGAAAAGTATGCGAACACCGAGGCGAAGCTCACAGCGGAGGTGAAGGACAGCTACTACAACATGAAGGAAAAGGTGGAGCCCTATCCGTATTTAATCGAGACCGCGCGAGCTGCGTTCCGGAAGCACGATATCACGCCGAGCACGGTCGCGATACGCGGCGGCACGGACGGCGCAAAGCTCTCCTTCATGGGGCTGCCCTGCCCGAACCTCTCGACCGGCGGCGAGAACTACCACGGCATCTACGAGTATTTGAATGTCACGGACTTCTACCGTATGATCGAAGTATTGAAGACCTTGGTTACCGAAATCATCGGAAAAAAGACGAAATAAACTTGTAAGGAAATGAAAGAAAGCTTTACAAGATTTGGGATTGGGTGTAAGATAATTCCGTTGGTACGGTAGTACCGCTCAAATCCCGTGGGGGTGTAGCTCAGCTGGGAGAGCACCACGTTCGCAACGTGGGGGTCAAGGGTTCGAATCCCTCCATCTCCATTTGAAAGTAAGCCGCAGGCAGAAGCCCTGCGGCTTTTCTTGTTTATATTCGCGCCGCAGCGCGGGGCGAGATTCGGAATATGACGAGCTCGGATTTTTTTGGTACACTGTTGGGATGGACTAGAGAGGAGCGAGATGATGGAGAGAGAGAAGAATTTAGAGCTCTTGCTCACGCGTTACCCGGAGCTGGAAGGTTTGCGGGAAGAACTGTATCGCGCGGAGGCCCTGCTTCGCGCTTCGTTTGCGGCGGGCAAGAAGCTGTTGGTCGGCGGAAACGGCGGCAGTGCGGCAGACAGCGAGCATATGGTCGGGGAGCTCATGAAGAGCTTCGCGTTTCGGCGCAGGGTGCCGGAGGCATTTCGGAAGAAACTGACAGAGCAGGGAGGCGCACGCGGTGAGCGTCTCGCGGAGATGTTGGAAGGGGCCCTTCCCGCCATTGCAATCACCGGGCACGACGCGCTGACCAGTGCCTTCGGCAACGACACGGACTGGAAGTTTGCCATGGCACAGCAAGTCTACGGCTACGGAAGGGAGGGCGATGTGCTGCTCGCCATCAGCACCTCCGGCAATTCCGAGAATCTCCTGAACGCGGCGGAGACTGCGCGGGCGCTCGGCCTGAAGGTCATTGCGCTCACGGGAAAGACCGGCGGTGCGCTCGCAAAGCTTGCGGATGTATCCCTGATTGTGCCGCGGCAGGAGACCTATCAGATTCAGGAACTGCACCTGCCGATTTACCACGCGCTCTGCCTTGCGCTTGAGGATCGCTTTTTCGGGGAGGAAGTTTCGAAATGACGCATAGCTTTGCGGTTTGCGCCTACGGAGACTCTCCTTATTTGGAAGCCTGCCTCCGCTCCCTGGTTCGACAGAGCGTCTCCTCCGAGCGCCTGCTCTGCACGGCGACGCCAAGCGCCTTTTTGAAGGATCTTGCAAAGAAGTACGGCTTCCGCTACTGCGTGCGGGAGGGAAAGCCCGGGATAGGCGCGGACTGGAATTTTGCGTTGAGTCAAGCGGAGGGTAGCTTTGTGACGCTCGCGCATCAGGATGATGTCTACGGCGCACACTACACGGAGGAATTGCTGCGTGCGGTCAAACGGTACCCGAACCTCGCGCTCTTTACCTCGGATGCGCGCATCTTAAAGAACGGCGCGATACAGAGACGCAGTAAGGCCGAGTGTGTTAAGAAATTGCTCCGCCTTCCGCTTCGCCTGCCTTTTTTCAAAAGCACGACGGCGGGCAAGCGCCTCAGCTTGCGCCTCGGAAATCCCATTGTCTGTCCGAGTTGTGCGTATCGCAGAGACTTGCTCGGCGTTTCGCCGTTTTCGACTTCGCTCCGCTTTGTGCTGGACTGGGATTTGCTCTATCGCTTTGCGGCGGAGCCGGGGAGCTGGTTTGTCTCGGAGCGCCCCCTGTTGCTCTACCGCATTCACGGCGGCGCCGCGACTGCGGCGTTGACCGAAAACCATGTGCGAGAGGCGGAAGAGAGCGCGATGTTCCGGCGCATGTGGCCGGAGAAAATTGCGGCGCTCATCCTTCGCGCCTACCGGAGTGCCTATGTTGACTACAAGAGTTAAGACAGGGGGCCTTTTGCTCCTCGCACTTTTGCTGAGCGCTCTCGCCTTTTATTTTCTGGGAGACGACGGTTTCTTTGCGGCGCAGTTCTCTTCGGAGGAGACCGGCGCCATGTTTCTTGAAATCGGCGTTTTGTTTTTGCTTTTGTTTGTCGCCGCGCGGCGGGTTAAGAGCTGTCAGCGCGGAATTGCGAATGCACTGATTTGTGTTACTTTTGCGGCGCGTCACCTTGCGCTCTTCAGCGTACTCATTGCGGGACTTTGGCTCGCGGCGCTTGCCCTCATCGGGCGAGAGCTGCTCGGCGATCGCGAACGCCTAACGGCAGAGCGCGCGGGACGCGGTTTCGTACTCGGCGCTGCGGCATGGATAGTCCTCGTCGGCTTCTTCTCGGCCCTGCACCTCGGCGGGACAAGGCTATGGCGCATACTTGCGGCATTCGTTTGTCTTGCGGCCTTTCTGCCGCCGCTCCTCCGCTATTTCGGAGAGAAGGGCTTTGCGTTCTCCTATCACTGTACGATACGGCGAGAGACCCGGACGGAGAGCGTGCTCTCGGCGGCGACCGTCACGGCGGTGCTCGTACAGCTTGGACGTATGAACATCGCAATCGACTACGACTCGCTCCGCTATGCGCTCCGCTCGCCCTTTGTTCTCGACAACGGCCGCGGCATTTTTGAGTCGCTCGGTTCGGTGAATCAGGTGTATTTCTATCCGAAGGGACTTGAGATTCTGGCACTTCCGCTCTATACGGAGCACAGCTTCGGGCCCGTGCTCGCGTTTTCCTTTTGCCTCGGAATCGGCCTGCTCTGGCTTCTCTTTGACCTGGGCCGTGCACTCCTGGGGACGGAGGGCGCAAAGCGCCTGGTCTTTACGGCGGCGTTGATTCCCGGGGTTATGAACCTCTCGATCTCTGCAAAGACCGATCTCATCACGGTTTTATTTCAGCTCATCGCCGTGCGGGAACTCCTAACGGCGGAACAGTCGAGCGGCAGGGCGCGGACGGAGGCGCTCGCCTTCGCTGCGAGTGCCGTTCTCTTTACCCTGATGTTAAAGCCGACTGCCATCGTCTTCTCGGGCGGGCTGGCGTTCGCTGCGCTCCTCTATACCGCTGTATTTCGGCCGAGACTCGGGCGGGAGAACGCGGCGGGAGAGGAGCGGAACGAAACCGAGGGCAAAAATTTGCGGGGGCTCATTCTTACGCCGCTTTTCACCGTGCTTGCTTTGATTGCCGTGACCGCGCGCACCGTGCACTTAACGGGTTACCCGCTGGTATCGGTCTTCACCGGCGTCTTCGAGGCGCTCGGTTTTCACGGCAAGTACCCGCTCGCGGTACTCACCCTGCCGAATGCGGGCGCGTCCCTGAGCCTGCCGGAGCGCGGGGCGGAACTTGTACGCCGCCTCTTTCTCCTCTTCCTCGCACCGATCGGAGAAGAGGGACTGCACATACGCATTGCCTGGGGGACCACCTTGATTCCGGTACTCCTTGCGGCGCTTTTGCTCCGCGGAAAGAAGCGGGATGCGGAATCAAAGAGCGACGCGCGTGCGGCGGCACTGTTCGGCTGTCTCCTCGCGGTGCAGGGAGGCCTACTCCTCCTTTCGCTGGAGCGCCTGCATCAGATTGACGGCAATTACTACGGACTCTTTTACCTCCTCCTTCTAATCGGCGCCTTCCTTTGCTGGAAGGAGGAGAGTCGGGCGCTCACCCTTGCCCTTATGCCGGCATCTGCCTTTGCCTTTTTCATGCTCTGCCTCACCAACTGGGCTGGCGCGCGGGGCTTCAGCGGCTACGGCGGAAGAGCCTTTCTCTTTCACCCGCACGGGCGCATAGTCCGCGATGTTGTGATACTCGACGGGGCGGAGCCCATCTACCGCTATGTAAAGAACGCACCGCGCATGCGTGTGCTCTCGTTCGCCGGGGAGCCGGAGTGTTACTTCCTGCCCTGTGACGTGCAGAGTTACACGGATCTCGAGGGCAGCGGCGGCAATGTGTATCTGGTCCGCAGCTTGGACGCCTTTAAGGAGTTTTTGGACCGCATGGGCATCAACTGCCTCTACACGGACGATGAGTTCCTTGCGACACACGAGCGCGCGGCGGATATCATCCGCTACCTCAGGGAAGAGGAAAGCATAGAAGTGATCATTCAACAGGAGGGCAATGCGCTCTACCGCTACCACCGCGCAAACTGAGCGCGGCGTAAGAAGGAGGGAAGCTATGGGAGAAAAGCAGACCAAACGTGACCTGCGCAGCGATCTCTTGCTGATTGCGGCGCTGATTGCCTGGGCCTTCTTTGTAAACAGGCAGTTCCGCATCAGCGGCCTCTATAAGGACGATCTCTACACCTGGTCCTGTTGGGGGGAGCAGAGCTTTTTGCAGTATGCGTTTCCGCTCGATTCGACGCGCTGCCGTTTTGTCTACTGGACCCTCTCCTGGCTGGAACTGGGGCTTATCGGCGGACATTTGGAGTGGATCGTTCCGATTAATATCTTACTGAACGCGGGGCTCGCGAGTTTCCTCTATTATTTTGCGAAGCGCCTCTCCGGAAGCCGTACGGTCGCTTTTTTGGTCGGTGCACTCTTTCTCGGCTCTCACTTTGCCTATTACCAGATCGGGCAGCTGCTCGGACTCATGGAAACCCTCGGTGTTTTCTTTGCGCTGTTACAGGCTTACTTCCTGTACCGCTATCTCAGCGGCAAAAGCGAGGGGAGGGATTTTCTCCTTGCGCTGCTCGCCTATTTTCTGAACTGCTTTACCCACGAGCGCTACATGGTGCTCCTGCCCATGTTTTTCTATTGCCTGCTGATCCGCAGGGATAAAAAGTGGCAGCGCTACCTGTTGGCAGCGGGGGTTTTTCTCCTGGTGCAGGGCATACGCCTTTTGATGATCGGTACGGTATCGCCGGAGGGAACCGGCGGCACCAGCCTGAAGGACACCTTTACGCTTCAGAGTGCGATTACAAATTTCGGCATTGAGGGACTCTACACCCTCGGCATCAATGCGGGGCCGGAGCATCTCTGCGGGCGGCCCTGGGAGGACACCTCCTTCCGCGTCAAGGTGATGGTGCTCTTCTGGAACCTCGCGATGCTCAGCTATCTCCTGATTAGCTTTTATCAGCTCTTTTTGTCGCGGCGCTACCGAAAGCGGGGGGCCGAGGGCATGAAGCTTATCCGGGACCTCATCTTTTTTGCGGGCTTCTGGATCGGCTGTGCGGCGGCTTCGGCGGTCACGATACGCGTGGAACTCCGCTGGGTTTATGTGCTCTACGCCTTTCAGCTCCTCACGGTCGCCTATCTCTACGGAATACGACAGGCCTCCTGTCACGCGAGAAATCAAGATCCCGAAGCAAAACACCGCTACCGCTTCGACAATGCGGCGCCGCTTACGCTGCTCGGTCTGGTCGCCTTTTTGAGTCTTGTGATGCAGCAGTATTACCGGCAGTTTATCCCGAAAATTTATCTCTTTCCGGATCAGGCGCGCTATAATTCGCTTGCGGATGTGACCTACGGCACTTACGGGAGAGAGGTGCTCGGGAAAGAAATCATCATCGTCGGGAAGAGCTATGAGATGAACGGCTTTACGGAGCGCACCTTTTTCAAGACCTTCGATCCCGCGCGGAACGGACAGGGCACCACGGTGCGCCGTGTGGACTCGATCTATTCGATCGGACTCATTCACCCGCATATGCTGGTGCTCACGGAAGATCCCGCGCACGATGCTTTCCGGGATGTGACCAAGGCGGTCCGCGATATGAAATGCGCGGTCGAGTACGGCTACTACCGGGATGAGTGGATGGATCAGCGCGCGGCGCTCCGCATTCTGACGCAGGACGGCGATAAAATTCGCGTTCATGTGACCTACCCCGGTACACTTCGGGGCGATGAAGTAATCACGGTCCGCACGGAGGCGGGAGAACAGAGCTTTCCGCTCACGGAGAACGAGACGGAGTTCGTTATCGAAGCGACACCTTGGAGTCTGAACCGCCTGAGCTTCTCGACGAATTTTATCGTTGCGAATGCGGCGGAAAAACGGGGGAGCACGCCGCTTGCCATGCTTGTGCACTTTGAGACGGAAACCGAGGACTGAGTGATGGGTAGAAAAATGACGGTGCGGCTTTTGCCGCTTTTCGGCTTCCTCTTTTTGACGGCCTATCTTAGGAGTGCGACCGCCGATGTGGTTTACACGGACTACATTCGCCTCGTGAACAGCTATCTGGAAAATGTATACAGTTTATCGCCCTATTTGCACGGCGATGTTCTGACCCGGATTCCGGTCAACTACTTGGAACGCATTGTGAATGTGCGCTTCTTTCACTACAGCACCATGTTCGATATGATGCTCGGCGCCTTTTTCCTCGCACTGAACGCCTATTTGCTGGGGCGCTACTGCGAGAAAAAGCGGCTGCCGGTCGGGGTGAGCGCGCTCCTCATTCTGCTCGTCTTTTCCCTGAATAAGTGGGAGATGCTGACAAACGGCTCGGGTTGGGTACACTTCGCGGCCTTTGCGCTCTTTTTCTGCCACTACCTGAGTCTCGACGCCCTGCTGCAAAAGACCGGGGACAGGAAGGCGGCGCGGCGTCTGCTCTGGCTGCCCTCGCTCACAATCCTCTTTTTTGCCGGCCCCTACTGCGCAATTTATGCGCTGACCGCCGTGCTTGCGGAGGCGGTGATCGTGTTCCGCTTTCGGCGGGGCTTTCGGCAGAGTGCGCTTCGGGTGATTGCGGTGCTTCTGCCCTTCGGGCTCTATTTCATAAGCCGCAGCCTCTCGGTCGAAGAGAGACACGGCGCGACGAGCGAGTCGATTTTTGCGGTTGTGCGGAGTAGGCCGCTCCTCCTGCCGCGCTTCTTTGTTCGCTCTTTTGCCTCGACGGTCATCGGACAGGAGAGTGCGGGAAGCCTTCCCGACTTTGTGTTTACCCTGCTCGGGCTTTCGGTCCTCGCGCTCTACGCGCTCGCGTTTTGGCGCGCGGCAAAGCTCTTAGAGAAGGAGCGCAGCATGTTTCCGCTCTGCTTAATCGGCTCGGGCTTCCTGAATCATATGATGGTCACGGCCTCGCGCTGGATTTTCCTCCGGGAAAATTACGGCATGAGTTCGCGCTATGCCCTCCAGTACCAGGTCGGCATGCTGGGGCTTTTGCTGATTTTTTTCCTCTCGGCACGGGAGAGCGGAACAAAGCGTGCAAGACGGCTTGCGTACGGTGCGCTGCTGCTCTTTTGCCTCGGCAATGTGCTGACCACGGCCCATGAAATCCACATGGCACCCTATCGAAAGGAAAATTTCGTCGCGATGCGAGAGGTCGCGCGAAATTATGCCGCCGAGAGCGATGAGACCCTGGTCAAAACGCTCTCGTATCACGACGCCGCGCGCATACGCAAGGCGCTCAGGCTCTTGGAGAGCAAACAGTTGAATGTGTTTTATGAGAAGAAGGAGTAGTGTCGTCCCATGAACAATGTCTACGGCCTGCAGGCAGTGCAGGAAGCGAATTTGAAGATTTTGAAAGAGATTCACCGAATCTGCGAAAAGTACAGAATCTCCTATGCTCTGGACTCCGGGACGCTGCTCGGTGCGATCCGCCACGGCGGCTTCATCCCCTGGGACGACGACGCGGATATCGTGATGACGAGAAACCACTGGGAGGCGTTCCGAAAGGTGGCGCCGCGCGAACTGCCCGAGGGGATGAAGCTCCTCTTTCCGGACAGCTTTCAGGGCGGCAGACGTTTTTATGACTTTACGCCGCGCATCATTTACGAGTATTCGCGGCGCAGAAAACCGGACGAAGAGACGGCTTTCTACGAGGAGAAGCTAAATCATCTCTGGGTGGACATCTTCATCCTGGACCGCCTGCCGGACGGTAAGGCCGGCGCGCACACCCTGGTGGAGCAAAAGGCGATTTACGCCCTCGCCATGGGACACCGGCGCAAGCTCAATTATCGGAAGTACGGAATCGGGCAGAAGGGCGCTGTGTTCCTCGGCAGCAGTGCGGGAAAACTCCTGCCCATGCGAAAGCTCTTTGCGCTTCAGGAAAAAGTCGCGCGGCGGGCCAACAAGAAGCAGACGGCGGAGTGGTACTACTCGAATTACGATCCGGGCTATATCGACATACGCCTGCCGGATGCGGTTGCGCAGGAGCGCATCCAGATTCGCTTCGAGGACTGCACGCTCTGCATCCCGAAGCACTACGACGAGGTACTCACGAAGATTTACGGAAATTATATGGAGCTCCCGCCGAAGGAAGAGCGGCGTCCTTCCCACGAGAGCACGGGGATAGAGATTTATGGTTGAGAGAACGGAAATGCTGACCGTCGTGGTTTCGGTCTACAATGAGGAGGCGGCGCTGCCGCTCTGCCACGAGCGCCTCACGGAGGTGCTCCGGGAGAGCGGCAGGGACTACACCCTCCTCTTTGTAAACGACGGAAGCAGGGATAGTAGCGCTGAGATTTTGGATTGCCTTGCGGCGGAAGACCCTCACGTCCGCGTGCTTCACTTTTCGCGAAACTTCGGGCACGAGGCCGCGATGATCGCGGGCATCGACTATGCGGAGGGGGCGGTCATCTGCATGGACGCGGATTTACAGCACCCGCCGCAGTGCATCCCGGCTATCCTTGCAAAGCTCGACGAGGGCTTTGACGTGATCAGTATGGTGAGAACCGCAAACCGCTCGGCGGGCATCATCAAAAACATTACTTCCTCCGCTTTCTACGGCGTGATGAATGCGCTGAGCGGCACGCATTTTGAGAAAAACGCCTCGGATTTCTTTGCGGTCTCGGCGCGTGCGGCAGAGGTGTTGCGGCGCGATTACAGGGAGCGGGTGCGCTTTCTCCGCGGCTATGTGCAGAGCCTCGGGTTCCGGAGCACAGCGCTACAGTATGAGGCGGCAGAGCGCGCGGCGGGGCAGTCCAAGTACTCGCTCGCCAAACTCTTTCGTTTCTCGATGAATACCATCATGAGCTTTTCGGACCTGCCGCTGCGACTCGGCATTTACGCAGGCATTGCTTCCGGCTTGCTGGGACTCATTCTTCTGATTTATTCGATTGTGATGAAGGTGCGCATCGGCGCGCCGGCGGGCTATACGACCATCATCGTGGTGATCTGCTTCATGTTCGCGGTGCTCTTTTTGATCCTCGGCATCATGGGACAGTACATCGGCGTTCTCTTTGAGGAAGTCAAGGGGCGGCCCATCTACATTGTCGCGGCGGAGCGCGGACGGAAGCGCGAGGCGGCCGGCAATCAAAATATGAATTCCCAGTGAATAAGTGGGGATTTACTTGCAAGTCGACGGAGATGTGATATAGTGATAATAACAAGAATGATTCCTAACAGAGGACACAACGAAAGGAGCTCGCTATGTTTGAGCAGGTGAAACTCAGCTACAGCTTTGCGGCACTGGAGCCGCACATCGACGCCCTGACCATGGAGACCCACTACTCCAAGCACCACGCGACCTACACCAAGAACTTCAATGCGGCGGTTGAGGCTGCCGGCCTTCAGGGGAGCTCCGCAGAGCAGATTCTCTCTTCCCTCGACGAGGTGAAGGACGAGGCGAGCCGCAAGGCACTTCGGAACAACGGCGGCGGCTACTATAACCACAACCTCTATTTCGAGATTATGAGCCCGGACAAGAACAGCGCGCCGGAAGGCAAGCTTGCGGCTGCCATTGAGAAGCATTTCGGTTCCGTTGAGGCACTGAAGGAAAAGCTCACGGCACTGGCGGTCGGTCAGTTCGGCTCCGGCTGGGCATGGCTCTCTGCAAACAAGGACGGAGAACTTGAGGTCTCCGCGAGCGCAAACCAGGATAGCCCCCTCATGGAGGGCAAGGGTTTTGTCCCGATACTCGGCATCGATGTCTGGGAGCACGCATACTACTTAAAGTATAAGAACCTGCGCCCGGATTATGTGAAGGCATTCTTCGAGGTACTCGACTGGAAGAAGGTTTCTGAGAAGTACGAGGCGGTACTGGCGTAAGAAGAGAGTACGCAAAACAGTGAGATTATAAAGGCGTCGCAGGACACTGCGGCGCCTTTATTGCGGGCCTTGCGATTTCTCCGGTACATGGGATGCGGCTCAGGCATCGTCATGTAAGACGAGGGGCGGAACCGCGGAGAGAATGAGGGATCAATCGGAAAGGGAGGGATACTATGTCAGACAAGTCCGCAAAGGCAAAGGGTCCGGCTGAGACGGCGTCTCGGCAAGGGCGCGGGAGTAGAGCGCGGAAACGCCGGACGAAGTTCGCGGCAGCCGTATTCGTTTTGCTCTTTCTGCTCCTCGCGTTTGATGTACGTTTGAAGACCGTGCGATATACCGTTCAAAGCGAAAAGATCGGCGCGCCCGTCCGCATTGCCTTGGTTACGGATTTGCATTCCTGCAGCTACGGGAAGGGGCAAAGAACACTGGTGGATGCCATCGAGAAGCAGAAGCCGGATCTCTTGCTCCTCGGCGGCGATATCTTTGACGACAGGCTGCCGGACCGAAACACCGAGATTTTTTTGGCGGCAATTGCCGACAAATACCCCTGCTATTATGTGACCGGCAACCATGAGTATTGGAGCCTTCGCGTCGACGAGATGCTGAACACCCTGCGAAAATACGGGGTTGAGATTTTGGACGGAAAAACAAAGACGATTGAAATCAAGGGACAGAGCATGAGTCTCAGCGGTATCGACGATCCGGATGCCGCGTACTACAGCGATGCCGGAGAGGTGCTTTACACGCAATTAAACGAAATTCAAACAGAGAGGGACAGGAGCTTGTTCTCCGTTCTCTTGGCACATCGCCCCTCGTATATCAAGCTTTATCGAGAATACAAGTTTGATTTGGTGCTCTCGGGACATGCACACGGCGGACAGTGGAGGATACCCTATCTTTTGAACGGTGTGTTTGCGCCGGATGAGGGTTGGTTTCCCAAATATGCCGGCGGGCAATATAGGTTCGCGGACGGTCAAATGATTGTGAGTCGCGGTCTCGCGAGAGAATCGACGAGAGTCCCGCGGATTTTCAATCGGCCGGAACTGGTTATCGTAGACTTGCAGCCCGCTTCGCCCGAAGGTTCCGCGCAGTAGCAAAAAACCACCCCCGCAACGTAGTCGGGGGTGGTTTTTTGTTCGGACATTCTCGGGTGGCTCAGCGCTCTTTCGCGTTTCTTTCTTTTTCCTGCTCCTTTAGATAGTCCGAGGCATCCCGGAAGAAGGAAGCGAGTATCAATATCATAATAAAGCCGATTGGGAAGGCCGCAATGATCGAGACGGTCTGCAGGTTCGCCATGGAGCTCTCCGAGAAGAGGAGGGCAATCGGCAGGAGAATTAAGAGGATGGACCAGAAGAGCTTAAGTCTCCGGTCGGGCTCCTC
>CAJPKN010000015.1 GCA_905370385.1 Stomatobaculum longum | reverse complement strand
GCTTAACGCAGCTCTCACAGAGCGCGGACAGTGCCGAGAATCGGCATTATTTCACAATACGGAAGCGCGACGGCAAGCTGATGACGCTTCGGGACTTGTTTGCGCCGGGCAGTGACTACCGCAAGGCCGTGAGCGAGGAAATCAAGCGGCAGATGCGGGAGGCTATGGCACAGAATCCCGAAAATGTGTACTGGTTGGATTCCGACAGCGCCGGGAATGAATTTACGGAGATTTCGGAGCGGCAGAGTTTTTACATCAACCGTGAGGGAAAACTGGTCATTTGTTTTGACGAAGGCGACGTTGCGCCTATGTCCATGGGAAGTTTGCAATTTGTGATGCCCGAAGCGTTAAGCGGGCTCACAATGTAAATCCGGAAGAGAGGAGGATATGCCTACGAGATAAACGAAGCAGTAACAAAAAAGAGAAGCACAACCCCCAAATAAAAGCGAGCGCTCTCCCCCGAGCGCTCGCTTTTGATTTGTCCTTTTTTGAATTGCTGTGTTGTGACCGGATAAACGCAGGCAAAACGCGCATTGACGAAAGGTCGGGAATTAACTACTATAATATCGAAACAATGACAAAAGATGCCGGTAAGAACGGGAGGAACACAGAGTGCCATGGATGAACTGCATTTGAATCCCGCATCTTTGCGGGAGCGCGCGTACGAGGCAGAGCAGGCCTACACGGATCGCTACCCGGAACTTGATTTATTCAGCGAAGCTTCGGCGGAAAAGAGCGCGCTGCAGCGGGCGGAAAAGCGCGCGGCGCGGGAGGAACTGCGGGTATCGCTTCGCTTGTTGCCCGAGGAGACGCGGGAGTGGGAGGCGGATCTACGGGCAAAGACCGAGGCGGAACAGCTCTTTGCGCTGCCGATACAGTCCGGCGGACTGCGGACCGAAAGGGCTTCGGACTATGCCGAGCCGGTGAGTGCGGCTCTCATTTCTCTTTTTGCGCTGCTCGGGTTTGGCCTTGCCTGTCTAAAGCGCGGAAGAAGCCGCAAGGACGTCGGGGAAAGCATACATACGAAGCGGACAAGCTTTCGGAAGCGGGCGGATAAAGAGAATAAAGTAAAATAAAAGGATATAAAATAAACTATTTGTTGACTTTAGTAAACTTAATTGATACAATCTCGTTGTAACAGTGAACAGAAGCCACGAGAGGAGTTTACGAATGACAGGTCAGATTCGCATCACACCGGAGGCAATGCGCGGAAGAGCCGGGGAGTTTCGGGCGGCGAGAGAGAACTTTCTGAATGTGGTTCAGAGCATGAGTAACTTGATCGGGACCCTGCGCGAAGAGTGGGAGGGACAGGCGAGCGAAAAGTTCGCGGAACAGTTTGAAGCCCTTCGCCCCTCATTCAACGAAATGGGAGAACTCATCGAGAGCATTGCGAAGCAGTGTGACGGCGTAGCCGATGCGACGCAGGCGCTTGATGAGGAGATGGCTGCAAAATTTATCTCCTGACGGAGAGGAGGGGGCGGAAGTCCCCTCCTTTTTTCCCGAAAGCGAAACGCTGCCGTGAGTCGGAGCAGGGCTCAGCGCGGCGCGGAACAAATATCGTGCGGATACGAGGAAAAACAAAGGGGGAGAGATGCAAAAGAGACTGATCGCGCTCACGGCCGCGGTTTTTCTGGCCGGATTTGCCGCGGGCAGCGGATACACGGGGCTTAAAAGTCGCGCGGCCCCGGCTGTCTTCCGGCCGGAACAGCCGGGAAGCAAGCGGATTGCGGTGGTGAACCTGGATAACGGCATTCGGCAAGCGGGGAAACAAATCTATTATGCGGCGGATGCCATGGAGTTTCCGGATGCGAATTTTGTCTCGGTGAGTGCGCGGGAGGCGGAGCTCGGCGTAGCAAGCGGCTACTATGCGGCGGCGCTCACGATACCCGGGGATTTTTCGGAACAAGCGGACAGCCTGGCCCGTGTCCCGGGGCAGGCAAGCATCCGGTATAGCGTTTCGGCCGACTTGACGGCGGAAGAGCGGGCGGAAGTAGAGCGGCGTCTCGGAAACTTCGGAGAGCGTATGAACCGAAATATGGTCTACCTCTATTTCCACGCGATACTCGGCGAATTTCACGCGGCGCAAGATGCGGTACGCCCGGCGCTTGAGAACCATGCGCTTGCGTTGCGGGGACTCGGGAGCTTAAACCCCGAGCAGTGGATGCAAGAAGCGGTGTTGCCGGAGGAAGTGCGGGAAACAAGGCTGTCTCGGAGATCGGTGTATACGACAACGGCCTATGAGGCGCTGCGCAGCGAGCTCGACCGAGAGGAAGCCCTGCTTTTTGAGCTGGCGGAAGAGCAGGCGCGTTTGGAAGCGGAAATTGTGCGCTTTGCGGCGGAGGAGGCGACACACGCCGACCGCAGCGCAGCGGCGGCACAGCTCCTTTCCCGCGAGCTTTCGGAGCAGGCGGAGCGGGAGGCCGCAGCGCGCGGCCGTCTCACGCTGCGGCTTGCGAGCGCTTCCGATGCGGAGCTTGCGCATCGAGAACGCTATCTTCTGCGCACAGCCTCGGCCTCGAACGCGCTTTTACTTGCAAGTGCTTCGGATGCGTTGTCGGAGACCGAGCGCAGTGCCTGGCAAGCGGAGCGCCGGCAACTCGCGAGTGCCTCGGATGCGACCCGCGCGGCATTTGCCGCGCTTCAAACGGAACTCGACGAACTGCCTGCTTTTCCGGAGGAGGAACTCAGAAGGCGTATCGATGCGGAAGTTTTCGATACATGGAAGGAGAGAGAGGAGCGCCTTGCGGACTTAAAGCGGCAGAGCGAGCGGCTCTCCGGTCTTTTTGAAGAGACAGCGCTTACAAACGGCAGAGGAGGAGAGCGTTCCCTTGCCCGCAGGGAAGCCGTGCGCGCCGTGTGGGATGAGCGGGAGCAACTCCTGGCGGAGTTTCGCGCGGAAGAAGAGGCGTGGGAAGCGGAACGAAAGCAGAGCCGCAGTTACGGCAGCTTGCTTCGGGAAGCCCTGCGGGACGCGGAATTGAAAAGCGGGATGCGGGCCGTGGAGAACGTGGAACAGCTAAAGGAAGACTTTGCAACGCAGATTGCGGAAAATCGGCGACTCCTCGGCGGCTTTGCCGAGCGGCTGCCGCACACGCGAAACGGGAGTCTGCCAAATAAGGCGAGCTACGAAAAAATGGCTGCGCCGCTTCGTCTGATTGAGGAGGGCGGAGCAGAGCCTCCCGAGACAGTCGGAATCGCGACCGAGCCGGTACAAAGCAGGGAACGGCGGGCGGAAGAACTCCCGTTTCGGCAACTCCTCTTTGCGGGACTGGCCCTGTCCGCGGGGGCCGGGCTCGGGCTTATCACGGGAAGGCGGCGTTAAGACAAGCATGGAAATTACGTTTACACTTCGGGAGGCGGAGCGCGAAGAGACGCTCTGCCTCGACGACGAGCTGCGAATGGACGAAGTCTTAAGGCGGATTGCGGCGCAGGGCAGTTTCACGGCGCGGGCGGCGGACTGCCTTTATCTTCGATCGAAGAACGGCGGGGAAGCTCTCTGTACGGCGCAGAGCTTTCGCGCGGCCGGCATTGTGAGCGGTGACGAACTGGAACTCATATGAGGAGGGAAAATGGAAGCGGCAAAGCGTATCTTTGTTCGGAATTCGGAGAGTCGAACGGAGAGACAAAAGAGGGGTTTGCTCGCCGTGAGCAAGCCCCTCTTTTGTCCCTGTGAACTCGAGGAAGCGGAGAACGGTTTTTACTTCCGTTTCGAAACGGCGGGACTGTGGGAATGGGAGGCGGTGCAAGCGTTGGAGACGGAAGAAAAATTGCGGCTCTTATTAAACTGCGCCGCGCTCGAAACGCTTACGGCACACTATGTGTTTGCGCTCACGCCCGAAAATCTCTTGTTCGACCGCAATCTCTGCCCGCGCGTGCTCATAAGGGATATACGTGCGGAAGCGGCGCGGACGGAGAACTTTTTCCGCGCCTATCGTGCGCTCACGGCCTCGGTGCTCTCGAGACGCTATGGCTTTTCCGATTTTTCGGAGGGCGGAGAGCGTCTCTTTCAGGCAGAGCCGGTCTGTCGCGAACTGCTTTCCCTCGAGTCTGTCGCGGAACTTGTGAGAAATCTCACCGCGCGCTGGGAACGGGAACGAAAGCGGTGCAGGGAGGAAACGGTCCGCATCTCCGTGCGGCGTGCGCGCATTCTCGGCGCCGCACTGCCGCTTTGCGGGGCCGTGATTCTCTGTTTGAGCGCGCTCTGGTTCTTTTCCTACCGCGTGCGGCTTCGGCAGGCCGAACGGCTGCTTGCGGCGCAGGAAGCCTATTTAAGAGAGGACTATCTTGCGGTCACGGCAGTGCTGGGGGAGATAAAGGCAGAGCGACTGTCGCCCGAACTCCGCTATCTCTTTGCGCGCGCCGCGGTCTTTACCGAGGGCCTTACGCCGAGACAACGGGAAAATGTTCTCTCCTCGCTTCATGTGAAGAGCGAGGAGAGTCTGCTTTCCTTTTGGATTTTCATCGCGCAGAACCGCTTTGCGGAGGCACTCGATGCGGCAAAACGAAGGGATGACAGCGAATTGCAGCTCTATGCGCTCTTAAAGGAGGAGAGCCTGCTCGCGAGTCGCCGGGACTTGACGGGAGAGGAGCGGGAGGCAGAGGCGGCCGAGATTTCGGCGGCCATCGAAGCCCTGCGGAAAAAACGGGCGGAAACGGGAGGAGGGCAAGAATGAAGCGCTATCTGTACCTTAGGGAGGATGTGATTCTGGAGACCGCGGAGGCGTCTCGGGAGCCCGGTGCGGAGCTGTTGGTTGTGCTCGACGAGGATAGGCTCTATGCGCTTCCGGAAGAAGCGGTGTTTATCGGCACCGCGCCGCCCTGCCAGCTCGTGTCAAAAGAGAAGGAATTCTTTGCGGTTCTCCGCCCGAACGGCGAATTCTGTCTGCGCGCGGGTGTGCTTTATCGAAACGGCAGACGCTTTTCGGAGGGAAGCGTGCGGCTTCAATGCGGAGATAAGCTGTACTTCGGGGAGAGTTTGCTCTGTTTTCGGGGAGACAGCATTGTGCTTTCGGGGGAGAAGATAAGCTGCAGCCTCGAGGAGCTTCCCTTGCTCCGCACGAAACCGCCGCGTTTCCCGCAGTACAGCCGTTCGCCGCGCACAAAAACGCCGCTTCGGGAGGAGACGGTGGAACTGTTGCGCCCGGAGTGCTTGCCGGAGCAGACGCGGGGCGATCAACTGCGCCGTATTTTGCTGCCCCTCTGCACCTTGCTCTTAATGGGCGGCAGCGCCTTTCTCTTGGGGCGCTACTCCATGTTGCTTCTCGGCGGCGGCATGCTGGCCCTCACGCTCTGTTTTGCGCTCGCCGCCTTTTGGAGGGGAAGGCAGACGGCAAGACAGCGGGCAGCCGAACGGGAAGCCGGATACGAGGCATATTTGCTGCGGCAACAAAAGCGACTCGCGGGGCTTCGAGAGCGCGCGCAGGCGGCCGCGGCACACGAAGCCCCGGAACTCTCCGCGCTCGAAGAAATGGCGGAGCGCTATTCGCCGCGCATCTACGAGAGAAGCCCCGCAGACGCCGACTTTCTGGAACTTCTGCTCGGGCGGAGTCGGCAGGCCGCGCCCTTTTGTATCCGCTTTGACGCGCAGGAGACCAAGCGGGAACGAGACCCGCTCTGCCTGGAGGCACTCGCGCTTCAGCGGGAGTTTTCGGAGATGGCGGATATGCCCCGCACGGTGAAACTCACGGAAAGTCAGCTGGGCCTTATCGGAGAACCGGAGCGGCTCGCGGAACTTTTGCGAGGCTATCTGCTGCGTCTCTGTTTCTTTCACTCCTATCACGAGCTCCGCGTGGTTCTCCTCTGCCGGGAGAGCACAAGTTCGTGCTTTCGGGCCTTCTCCCGGTGCCCGCATTTCGAACTGCCGGAACTCGGCGTCCGGGGAGCGGTCTTTCGAACGGCGCAGGCGGAAGCGGTGCTCGCGCGCTTAAGCCGCATCGTACGGGAGCGGCGACAGCGGCAGCGCGCGGAAGAAAGAGGACAGCGTTTTCTGCCGCAGTATCTTCTGGTCGCGGAGGATGCCTCTCTCTTGGCGGAGCACAGCCTGCTCGCACAACTCGGTACCGCTTGGCGGGAGAGCGGCATCTCTCTGATTTACTGTGCGCGGAGTCGGGAAGCTCTGCCGGAAAGCATACGCACCATCGTCACAGCGGAGGGCGGAAACGAAGGGCTGCTCTGTCTCCGGGACGGACTGGCCGCGAAGGAACAGCTCTCGTTGGAGGAAATCGGAGAAGAGGCCCTGGAGCACAGTGTGCGCCGTCTCGCGGGGCTTCGTCATTTCCGGGATGAGAGTGAGGCTCTGCCGGAGCGCCTCGGCTTTCTGGCGCTCTACGGGGTCAAACGGCCCGAAGAACTGGACATCGCGGGGCGCTGGGCGCGCAATCGCGCGGCGGAGGGGCTTGCCGCGCCGCTCGGCGTACGCGCGGCCCGGGATACGGTGGCGCTCGATTTACATGAGAGCGCACACGGGCCGCACGCCCTGCTTGCGGGGACCACGGGCTCCGGAAAGTCGGAGCTCTTACAGAGCCTGATTCTCTCTCTCGCCCTACAGTTTTCGCCGGAGGAAATCGGCTTTTTGCTGATTGATTATAAGGGCGGCGGCATGGCCCATCTCTTTGCGGATTTGCCGCAGCTCCTCGGCACCGTCACCAATCTGGACGGCAGTGACAGTCGCCGCGCCCTGCTCGCCGTAAAGAGCGAGCTTGCGCGGCGGCAGCGGCTGTTTCGCGCGGCGGGCGTGAACCACATCGACGCCTACGGCGGCGCGTATCGGGGCGGATTCGCCGAAGAACCGCTCCCGCACCTCTTTCTGATTGCCGATGAGTTTGCGGAACTGAAGGCCGAGCAGCCGGAGTTTATGGCAGAGCTCATCTCGACCGCGCGCGTCGGCAGAAGTCTCGGCATCCACCTGATACTCGCGACACAGAAGCCATCCGGCGTGGTCAATGAGCAAATCTGGAGCAATGCGCGCTGTAAAATCGCGCTGAAGGTGCAGACGGAGGCGGACAGTCGGGAACTCTTGAAAACAGCGGATGCCGCGGACCTCACCTTGCCGGGACGTGCCTACCTCCAGGTGGGAAACCGCGAGATTTACGAGCTCTTTCAATCCGCCTATAGCGGCGCCCCCTATCGGGGCGGCGATGCGGCAATCGATGACCGCATCTATCGGCTGAACGCGCTCGGACAGCGGGAACTCCTCTGTCGCAGTGAAAACGGCGGAGATAAGACCTATCCCGGGGAGAGCGAACTGCGTGCCGTCATTCGGGAAATCCGCCGGACGGCGGAGCGCACAGAGTTGCGTCGCCCGGCGCAGCTCTGGCTGCCGCCGCTGCCCCGCACCTTGCTCACCCCGCGGGATGGCGGGGGCGATGGCGATGGTTTTTCGTTTCCGCTCGGGCTCATGGACCTTCCCGAAGCGCAGCGCATGTTGCCCTGTTCGCATGCGTTTTTCCGCGACGGGAACTTTGCGGTCTTCGGCGCGGGCGGCATGGGAAAGAGCTCTCTGCTGCAGAGCGCGGCGCTCTCTCTTGCGCGGCGCTATTCCTGCGAGACCCTGTATTTTTATCTCCTGGATTTCGGCGCGGGCGCGCTCGCGCCGCTCAAAGACCTGCCGCACGCGGCGGATTACATCAGCTTTGACGAGGAAGAGAAGTTAAAGAAACTCACGGCGCTGCTTAACGCGGAAGTAAGACGGCGGAAGCGCATGCTCGCCGAGCGCGGCGCGGCGTTTTCCGCTGTTATCGCAGCGGGGGAGGCACTTCCGGTCATTGTGCTCTTCTTAGATCACTACGATGCGGTCAAGGAACTGGGGCAGGAAGCGGATCACTTTTTCCTGCAGCTCGCGCGGGAGGGGGCGGCGGTCGGAATCTTCTTGGCGCTCAGCGCGAGCAGGCCGGGGGCACTTCGTTATGCCCTCTTAAATCACATCAAGGACAAGGTGGCACTCTATTTGCTGGAGCCGGCCGAACGCGCGGGGGCGGTCGGGCGCACGTCGCTCACGCTTCCGGAGATACGCGGCAGGGCGCTCATTCAGCGGGAAGGTGTGCATCTCATGCAGTGTTACCGCGTGGCGGACGCGGAGGGAAATGCCTATGCGGCGGCGCTCGCCGCGGAGGTCGCAGCCTGCGCGGCAAATTCGCGGGGAAAGCGCCCGGCGGCGATTCCGTGCATGCCGGAGTTTCTTACGGCCGCGGAACTCCGGGCGCGCTACCGCGCGGAAAAACAGGACTTTCGCTATGCCGTTGGTCTGGATACCGGGGAGATTGCGCCGCGAAGCCTTATGCTCTACGGCAATACGACTCTTCTCATCGGGCGGGCGCAGTGCGGTAAGACCAACCTCCTCTCGCTGCTCTATGCGGCCTACGAGGGACAGAACTATGTGATTGACTGCAGCGGAGACCTATATCCGCTCGCGGCGAAACTCGGAGCGCGCTACGCGGACGATGCGGCGTGTCTTGAGGAGCTTCGCCTTCTCCTCGAGGCGGAAATCAAAAAGCGCAGGGCTTCCTACGAACTCAGTGGGAAGACCCTGCGCATGCGGGACTATTTCAAACGGGAGCCCATGCTTGCACTCTGGATCGATGCGGCGGAACGCCTGCCGCATTGGTGTCAAGCGAAGGCAAATGACTGGGAGCACTTGCTCCGCGCTGCCTTAGAACTCGGGATAACGATTGTCGCCACGGCTTCGAGCACGCAACTCGGCTCCTACGATGCGGTGAGCAAGCTGCTGCGGGAGGCACAGTCCGGTGTGATCTTCGGCGCGCCGGATGAGCAGACCGTGTTCCGCCTGCCGGGGATACGCAGCCGTTCGTCGGGGCCGGATACGGCCCTGCTCTATGAGAGGGGACGCGTCTTTGAGATTAATATTCCGCTCGCGGAAACCTTACTGTAAGCCGGTCGAAGTCATCGAGGAGAGCTTGTCGTTTGCGAAAGTCAGCGCACAACCGGAGCCGTCGGCATTGCTCCAGCTGTAGTTCGCAATGGTCTGACCGGCAATGAAGCTCGTGCTGACCGGAACTCCTTCGGAGCCCAGGATTTCCTTGACTTCCGCATAGCTGAGCTCCGGGTTCAGCTTGTTGTAGGCTTCGAGTGTCACCTTTGCGTCCTTGTTTTCGATGACACCGATCTGCGAGACAGCAATCAGCTTGTCATTGTCAAAAGCGACCGTGACAAGCTTCCTGCCGTCGGCGTCGGACCAGGTATAGCTGCCCTTTGCGGCACCGGCCTTGCCCTCGGCGCCGAATATTTTTTTCACTTCTTCATAGCTCATATCCTGCTTGAGAGCCAGGTAGCGCGCAGCGGTCGGCTCTCCTTCCGCGGCGGCCTTTTCCTTTGCGTCTGCGGCGCCGGAAGCGCTTTCCGCCTTGCTTTCCGCGTTTTCTCCGGAGACGGAGGTCTCGCTGTTCACGCTGCTTTCACCGCCGGAAGCCGCCTTTTTTTCGCCGCAGGCAACGGCAAACAAGGAGAGAGAGAGGGCCAGAGCGAGGATTAATTTTTTCTTCATATTCATGACTCCTTTCAAAAAAATGCGGGTAAACTTAAAATTTCTTACGAAACTCCCATGATAGAATCATACTCGATTTTTAGACGCGGAACAAGGTCTGTCTCTGGTTTGGAGTGTGTTCATGAAGAAGATTTTATTTATTTGCCTCGGCAATATATGCCGCAGTCCCATGGCGGAATTTATTATGCGGGACCTGATAAAAAAAGCAGGCGTGGAGGAACAGGTGGAGTGCGCTTCGGCAGCGACGAGTACCCAGGAGATTATTTACGACATGGGGAATCCCATGTATCCGGCTGCGCGGGCCGAATTGAAACAGCGCGGGATTCCCTGCGGGGAAAAGCGCGCGGTGCTGTTAAAGCGCGCGGATTACGATGCGTATGATTATCTGATTTGTATGGACCGGAGAAATATACTGGATGCAAAGCGTATTCTCGGCGGAGATCCGGCCCGAAAACTCGCACTGCTGCACGCCTTTGCGAAGACAGGCGGCGCGAATTCGGAAATTGCGGATCCCTGGTACACGGGAGATTTCGTGAGCTGTGCCGACCAGATTACGGAGGGCTGCGAGGGGCTTTTGAAGACGCTCGGCAAAGAAGGCGTAAGAGCAATTGCGGGGGGGAACATGGCGTGCTAAAATAAGGCAAAAGCTGCTCTTGGCAGAACGAAGGGAGAGTTCAACATGAAAATCAGAACCAGATATGCGCCGAGCCCCACCGGGCGCATGCATGTCGGAAACCTGCGTACGGCACTTTATGCGTATCTTATCGCAAAGCACGGGGACGGCACCTTCATCCTCCGCATCGAGGACACGGATCAGGGCAGATTTGTCGAGGGCGCAACGGAAATTATTTATCGCACACTGGAGGAGACCGGACTCCTGCACGATGAGGGACCGGATCAGGATAAGGGCTACGGGCCCTATGTACAGAGCGAGCGCATGCGCGCGGGTATTTACATGCAGTATGCGAAGCAGCTCGTGGAAAAGGGAGAGGCGTATTACTGCTTCTGCGACCAGGAGCGGCTCGACTCGCTCAAGCAGACGGTGAACGGCGAAGTCATCATGCAGTACGACAAGCATTGCCTTTCGATTCCGAAGGAGGAAGCGGAGCGCCGGGTTGCCGCGGGCGAGCCCTTCGTCATTCGTCAGAACAACCCCAGAACGGGTACGACCACCTTCCACGATGAGATCTACGGCGATATCACGGTGGACAATTCCGAGCTCGACGACATGGTTCTCATTAAGTCGGACGGTTTCCCGACCTATAATTTTGCGAATGTCGTGGACGATCACCTGATGGAGATCAGCCATGTGGTGCGCGGGCAGGAGTATCTCTCCTCCTCGCCGAAGTACAACCGCCTCTATGAGGCCTTCGGTTGGGAGGTGCCGATTTATGTGCATTGCCCGACCATTACGAACGAGCTGCACCAGAAGCTCTCGAAGCGGAGCGGTCACGCATCCTTCGAGGATTTGATCGAGCAGGGCTTTGTGAGCGAGGCGGTCGTGAATTTTGTCGCGCTGCTCGGCTGGTCGCCCGAGGGAGACCGCGAAATTTTCAGCCTCAAAGAGCTCGCGGAAGTCTTTGACTACGGCCGCATCTCGAAGTCGCCGGCGGTCTTTGATATGACCAAGCTTCGCTGGATGAACGGCGAGTACTTCAAGGCGATGGCGCCGGAAGAGTTCTACCGGCGGGGCGAGAAGTACCTGAAGGAGTATGTGACGAAGCCCCTGGATTTAAAGAAAATCGCGGAGATGGTCAGAACGCGCGTCGAGACCTTCCTCGACATCCGGGAGATGGTGGACTTCTTCAACGAGCTTCCGGCCTACGAGACCGAGCTCTTTGTGAACAAGAAGTCAAAGTCGAGCCTCGAGAGTTCGCGCGAAATTCTCGGAGAGGTTCTGCCGAAGCTGGAAGCCGTCGAAAGCTGGAATAACGACGCGCTCTTTGAACTCCTGAAGGCCTACGGCGAGGAGAAGGGCTACAAGACCGGCCTCGTGATGTGGCCGCTCCGCATTGCGCTCTCCGGTAAGCTCATGACGCCGGCCGGCGCGACCGAGATTATGGATGTGCTCGGCAAGGAGGAGTCACTTGCGCGCCTCAGAGAGGGACAGAAGAAACTTGGCGCTTAAATCGTATGACAAATTAAATCCGGCGCAGAGAGAAGCGGTCACCCACGGGGAGGGACCGCTTCTTGTCATTGCGGGACCCGGCTCCGGAAAGACCTTTGTGCTGACGCAGCGCGTGCGCTATCTGACGGAGGAGCGCGGCGTGCGGCCGCAGTCCGTTCTGGTTCTCACCTTTTCGCGCGCGGCGGCGCGGGAAATGGAGGAGCGCTACCGAAAAACCGTGGAGAGCGAGCGCACCGGCGTTTGCTTCGGAACCTTTCACGCCTTCTTTTTCCGCATTCTGAGAACCGCCTACGGCTATCAGGCGGATCAGGTGATCGGCGAGGAGGAGAGACGCGCCTTGGTCTCCGCAGCGCTTAAGCGGCGCAAGACGGAGAGCGGCGACTTTCGCAGCCTGGTTCAGAACGTGCTCTCGGAGATTGCGCTGGTCAAAGAGGAGAGGGCAGAGCTCTCGAATTACTATTCCGTGAGTTGTCCCGCCGAGCAGTTTCGGGAGATTTACCGCGAGTATGAAAGCGCGCTCGCAGAGCTCAGAAAGATAGACTATGAGGACATGCTCCGCATGTGCTATGAGCTTCTCAAAGAGCGGGCGGATATCCGCGCGGCCCTCTCGGCGCGTTACACCTGGCTTTTGGTCGATGAGTTTCAGGACATCAACCGCCTGCAGTACGAAATTGTGCGCATGATTGCCGGAAAGAAGGCCAATCTCATGATTGTCGGGGACGACGATCAGTCGATTTACCGTTTCCGCGGCGCCGCACCGGAGCTCATGCTGCATTTCACAAAGGATTATCCCAAGGCCGCCAAAGTCGTGTTGAACGTGAACTATCGCTCGACCCCGGAAATCGTGAAGACGGCGGGCCGACTGATTGCGCGGAACAAGACGCGTTTCCCGAAGGAAATCAAAGCCGCTCGCCCCTCGGGAAGGCCGGTGAACACGGTGGTCTGCCCGACCCCGCAGGCGGAGACGGATTATTTGGTGCGGGAGATACGCGCGCTTGCAAAGCAGGGGGCCCGCTATGACAGCATCGCCGTCCTTTACCGCACCAATTTGCAGCCGCGTCTCTTAGCGCGGCGGCTTTACCGCGAGAACATCCCCTTCCGCATGCGGGAAATGTTGCCGGATCTCGGCGAACACTGGATTGCACGGGATCTCCTCGCCTATCTGCGCTTAGCGGGCGACACAGCGGAGCCCGGAGACCTGCTGCGTATCATGAACCGTCCGAATCGCTACATACGCCGCGAGGCCGTGCGCATGGAGGGGGAGAGCCTCGCGGGACTCAGGGCGCACTATGAGAAGAGCGGCGAGCACTGGATGGATGAGCGACTGGGGCGCTTCGGCAGGGAACTCAGAGCGCTCTCGCGCATGCGCCCCGCCGAGGCCATTGCCTATATCCGCGGCGAAGTCGGCTACGACGGCTTTCTCAGGCAGTACGCCGAAGAGAGAGAAATCGAAGAGAGCGAGCTCTTCGATATTCTGGAAGAAATCGAGGCCTCCGCGGAGGGCTTTGCGACGCTTGCGGATTGGCGGGCGGACGGACAGGCCTTCAACGCGGCTATCTCCGCGCGCAGCAAGGCACAGGAGGACGGAGACGAAGTGCAGCTCATGACCTACCACGCCTCCAAGGGACTGGAATTTCAGACCGTCTTTTTGCTCGATGTCAACGAGGGCATTGTGCCGCACCGCAAGGCGAACAGTCGGGAAGAACTGGAAGAGGAGAGACGCATGTTCTATGTCGCGATGACGCGCGCCAAGGACGAACTCCGCATTCTGACCTGTAAGACCCGTTTTCGGCGGCAGGCGGAGGAGAGTCGTTTTGTGCGGGAGTACGAGTCACGTTGACAGAGGGGCGGGGCATCGCTATAGTAGGAAGAGCGGAAATCGTTTTATCTTTCTGAGAGTGAGGAAAAGCAAAATGAGCGAACACGAAGAACTGAAGCACGAGGGTCTGTTTGACGGCGGCGACACCACGGTCACGCTGACGCTGGATGACGGGAGTACCATGGAGTGCGTGGTTCTCACGATTTTTGAGGCGGGCAATGAGGGCAAGGAGTACATTGCGCTGATGCCGGAGAGCGGCGAGGATGAGGACGGCAATGTCTACCTGTACCGCTACGAGGAGACAGAGGACGGCCAGCCGGATCTCACGAACATCGAGAGCGATGAAGAGTATGAGATTGTCAGCGATGCCTTTGACGAGATTCTCGACGAGGAAGAGTTCAAGGAACTCATGGAAGGCGAGGATGCCGAGGACAACGAGGATTGAATTTAAGAGAAGCTTAACGTTTCTCGAAGGGCGCGTCTCCGCCGGGAGGCGCGCTTTTTGTATAAAACTAAGAACATAATAAGAAATATTAAGAAATTCTTCTAAAATGCTGGCGTTTTTCCGGATTCTCTGTCATAGTATAGCGTAGACATAATATTAACTTAGATGATATGGTGAGTTCATGAAAATAATCGGAGTGCTCAAGCAGGCCCGGCTCTGGATTGCCGGAGCGGCGCTTGTCTTGTGCGTTTGGGGAATCGGAAAACAATATATAAGGGGGGCGGACAGGTCACGCTTGGTGCTGATGGCCGTGGAGAACAACCAAGGAACGCAGCAGACCGGAGAAGAGCGCTATACGGCGGAGCTCGTCAGCAAGCAGGGCGAGTCGCTGCAGAGTTTTGCGGTCGATGTGAACCGGAGCCAGAACGGCCGGCGGGTGGATTTGAGTCTCAGGGACGCAATCCCCGCGGATGCGCTGGAAAAGGGCGTGTATCTGCGCCTGTCCTATCCGCTCCGTGCGAACGGCAGCGCCGTGCGCCTCGAGCAGCCCAATTTAAGCGGTGACGGCGAGTCCATGCGCTTAAAGAGCGGGCAGCCGGCCCTTGCAATCGGCGGCATGCGCTATCAGTATGATGCGGGCCTGCCGGAATTCAAAAAGCCGCTTGCCTGTCTTCTCTTCCGCAGCGTCGAGGAGAGAGAGGACGGAAAGTTTACGGCCAATCTGTATCTGACCCCGGAGAATGCGGCATTTTCCACGCAGTTTCCGGAGGAGAAGACCGTGGAGCGCACCGAGCTGACAAGTCTCAAAAAACTCGGCGAGACAGGCGTTTCCGGTGACGGCGTCGAAGTGGAGTACCGCTATACGACCCGTTTTCAGGCGGAAGCGCTCGGCAGTTCCGGCAACAGCCTGGAATTGCAGTGCCGGCTGCGCCTTCGCTATCCGACACAGATACGGCTGACCGAGAGCGATAAAACGGAGTCGACGCAGGATATGTCCCTGGTGTTTACGACCGGAGCCGCGAACGAGACGAAGCTTCGAATTGCGGAGAGTCGCACGGCGGCAAGAAGCACGGCTGTCGCAGAGAGCAGCAGTGCGGCAGAAAGCACACAGGCAACGGAAATACAGCGGAGCACGGAAAAGACAGAGACAAGCGCTATCAGACGGCGCGAGACAAGTGCGTCCGTGCGGCGCACGAGCGCGGCGGCGACAACACAGCAGACCGCCGAGAGCCGTCCGAAGCCGGAGGAAAGTGCGGCGGCGAGCACGGAGGGCGAGAGCAGCAGCGAAGAGAGCAGCGCAACGCGTGAGAGCGAGCGGCAGACGGTGCGTCGCATCACGAAGCCCGGAAGCGGAAGAGGACGCGGCGGCAGCGGCGGTCGGAACGAGACTTCGCCGACGGATACTCTGCTGGCCGAGACAAAGGAGAGCGTACCGGAGAGCAAGCCGGAAACGGCCGCGGAGACGAGCGAGTTCAGTAAGCCGGAAACGACTGCGGAGAGCAGCCGGGAGAGTACGGCACCGAGCGAGTCCACGGAGTGGGAATCGGAAACGGAGACCGCTTGGGTTACCCAACCCGATCTTCCGCCGAACATTCCGACGGATGTTCCGCTGCCCGATTCGACGGACCCGACGTCCCCTTATCCGAGTACAGGCGAGTGGTGGTTCAATCCGAATACCGGCGGGAATGCGACGCCGGGGACGGACTGGATTCACTGAATCAAAGAAAAAAGCCCCGGTACCTTTCGGTACCGGGGCTTTTTGCCGAGCGAAAATCAGACGTTGAAGCGGAACAGGATGACATCGCCGTCCTTGACAATGTACTCCTTGCCCTCGAGACGCATGAGTCCCTTTTCTTTTGCGGCATTCGAGGAACCGCAGCTCACAAAATCGTCGTAGGAGATGACCTCCGCGCGAATAAAGCCGCGCTCGAAGTCGGTGTGAATTTTACCGGCCGCCTGCGGCGCCTTGGATCCCTTTTTGATGGTCCAGGCGCGGGTCTCGTCCTCGCCCGTCGTCAGGAAGCTGATGAGGCCCAGGAGCTCGTAGCTCGCGGCAATCAGCTTGTCAAGACCGGAAGCGGAGATGCCGAGGGCCTCGAGGTAGTCGGCCTTTTCGCTCTCGTCGAGGGCGGAAATCTCTTCTTCAATCTGGGCGGAGACACAGAACACCTTGCTCCGATGTGCCGCGGCATAGTCCCGAACCGCTGCGACATGCGGATTGGAAGCGCCGTCGTCCGCGAGGTCCTCCTCCTTCACATTGGCCGCATAAATCACGGGCTTTGCGGTCAGAAGGCAGAGAGAGGCGACAAAGCTTGCGCTGTCGTTGTCCTCCGTTTCGTAGGCGGAAGCGGGCTTTCCGTCCTCGAGCAGGGTCTTCAGCTCCTTCAGAATTTCGAGCTCCTTCTTTAAGCTCTTGTCGTTGTTTGCGGATTTCTGGGTCTTCGCAATGCGGCGTTCCAGCACTTCGAGATCCGCAAAAATGAGCTCCAGGTTAATGGTCTCGATGTCCCGCACCGGATCCACGGAACCGTCCACGTGAATCACATTTTCGTCCTCAAAGCAGCGCACCACATGGACAATTGCGTCGCACTCGCGTATATTGGCGAGGAACTGGTTGCCGAGGCCTTCGCCTTTGCTGGCACCGCGCACAAGTCCCGCGATGTCGACAAATTCGATGACTGCGGGCGTCACCTTTTTGGAGTGGTGCATTTCGCCGAGGGTTTTTAAGCGGGCATCCGGGACTGCGACCACGCCGACATTCGGGTCGATGGTGCAGAAAGGATAGTTCGCGGCCTGTGCGCCCGCCTTGGTCAATGAGTTAAAAAGCGTACTTTTTCCGACATTCGGAAGTCCTACGATACCGAGTTTCATAAATTGGGAGTCTCCTTTGACTGTTTTCCGATGACTGTCTGCGAGAGAACAGTGTGCGTTTGGGCTTCATTGTAACAGAGAGGCGCAGTGCTCTCAAGGAAGATTTGCGTGGAAAGCGGCGGGGCTTTTTGTTATGCTCGAAGCCGGAAAGCGGAAAGGAAGGATCATTATGGCTTACGATTTACGTTTTGTGCATCTCGGCATTACGATTCAACACTTGCAAAATCACATCACGATATTCGGATTTTCGATTGCCTTCTACGGCATCATCATCGGCATCGGCATGTTGCTCGGCATTACGCTCGCCGCGCGGGATGCGGCAAGGCGCGGCATCGGAGAGGATACGATATATGATTTTGCGCTCTTTGGCATCATTGTCGGGGTGATGGGCGCACGTCTCTATTATGTGATTTTTCAGTGGGAAAATTACCGCGGAAATCTCCTCGAAATCCTGAATTTGAGAGCCGGAGGACTCGCGATTTACGGCGGTGTAATCGGCGGCATTGTGAGCCTCGCGGTCTTCTGCAAACGGAAGAACAAGAATTTTTTGATGCTCGCGGATTCTCTGATACTCGGTGTATTGGTCGGCCAAATTCTGGGACGCTGGGGTAATTTTTTCAATGCGGAGGCGTTTGGGCGCTATACGGACAGTCTGTTTGCCATGCAAATTAAGCGCGCCGTCGTAAACCCGATTATGATAGATGCGGCGCTCTTACAGCATCTCGTCACCGTCAACGGGGTCGAATATATCCAGGTGCACCCCACCTTTCTCTATGAGTCGCTCTGGAACCTGGGTCTCTTACTGTTCCTGCTCAGACACCGCGACAAGAAGCGCTTTGAGGGCGAGATATTCTTTCTCTATCTCGGCGGTTACGGGCTCGGAAGAGTCTGGATCGAAGGGCTCAGGACAGACTCTCTCCTCTTGCCCGGTACGGGCATTGCGGTCTCGCAGGCGCTTGCGGGCCTCTGTGTGCTGCTCGCGCTCTGCTGCCTCTTTTACGGGAGAAAGCGCGCGGCGCGCAAGGCGGAAAAATGACGGAATACGCCATAGCTATGGAAAAACGGCGCCTGTTTTGGTATTATTTTCCCAAAGCGAATGTGTTTTGAAATAAAAGGACAGCCTATGAATTTCCAGCATATCTCGGTGCTCCCGCGGGAGACCATCGATAGTTTACAAATTCACCCGGACGGCATTTATGTGGACGGGACACTCGGGGGAGGAGGACATGCCTCTCTGGTCGCGGAAAAACTGGGCCCGGCGGGGCGTTTGATCGGCATCGATCAGGATGCGGACGCCATAGTCGCGGCCGGAGAGCGGCTTGCGCCCTTCGGCGATCGGGTGACCGTCGTGCGCGATAATTATGTCAACATCCCTGCGGTGCTCCTCGACTTGGGGATACGCGAGGTTGACGGCATCTACCTGGATCTCGGCGTCTCCTCGTATCAGCTTGACACCGCGGAGCGGGGCTTCAGTTTCATGGCGGATGCCCCGCTTGACATGCGCATGGACCGGCGGCAGGAGAAAACGGCTGCGGAACTTGTCAACGAGGCGAGTGAGGCGGAGTTGGCCCGCATCATCCGCGTCTACGGGGAGGACCGCTTTTCGAATCAGATTGCGCGCCGCATTGTGCGCGAACGCGAAAGAAAGCCGATCGAGACCACGGGTGAACTCGCCGCGCTGATTAAAAGCGTGATTCCCATGCGACTGCAGAAGACGGGCGGACATCCCGCGATGCGCACCTTTCAGGCGCTTCGCATCGCGGTGAACGGCGAACTCACGGTGCTCGAAGAGGCGCTGGATCAAATGATACGCTGTCTGAAGCCGGGCGGACGCCTCTCCATCATTACCTTCCACTCGCTGGAAGACAGAATCGTAAAAGAGGGCTTTCGGCGCAGCGCCTCGCCCTGTACCTGCCCGCCGGATTTCCCGGTCTGTGTCTGCGGAAAAAAGAGCCTCGGACGTGTCATCACCGGAAAACCCATCGTGCCGACAGCGGAGGAAGTGGAAGAGAACCCGAGGTCGCGGAGCGCAAAACTCCGCGTGTTTGAGAGAGGAGGCGCGCTGTGAATCGAGAGGATAACAAGAGAAGCGTCAAACGGCGCGGCAGCCTGCCGGGCTATAACTACGGGAGCGCGGCGCGGCAGCCGGAGCCGGAGAGAGAAGAACGCAGAAGGCGAGCGGCGAGCGCGAAGCGGCGCGGAAAGCCGGCCGAAAAGCGGACGCCGGCCCCGGCTTCCGCACCGAAGCACAGTGCGGGCAAGTTCTTCGGCAGCATACTTGCAGCCGCGGTACTGGTCGGCTTTTTCGGCTTCCTGGGCTCTGTTTATCTGAAGAGCGAAAAGCGTGTGGCACAGGCAGAGCGCGCCCGCAACGAGGCACAGAGCAAGCTGGAAGCGCAGCGGGAAGTCAACGACACCCTGCAGGTAGAAATCAACCGCAAGGAAGATTTGGATCACATCCGCGATTTGGCGGTGAACCGCTACGGTATGGTGCAGCCCGGCCAGGATCAAATACGCTATTACAAACGGGTAGAACAAGGCTACGTGAGGCAATATGAAAACATCCCGAAAAAATCCGATTAGGAAACCGAGCTCGGAGCGCTACGCGGTCGGCAGGGGGCTCAAAGCCAGGCTGATCGGCTTTCTTATTTTCAGCGCCGCCTCCTTCGTGCTGCTCGGCTTCTATGTTCACAGAGTGCAGCAAGAGAACGAAAAGGCGGCGAGCCAGTATGTACTCGGCAGGAAACTGGGAAAAGCCAAGGAGATTCCCTATCGTCGCGGCGACATTCTGGATCGGAACGGCACGTATCTCACGACCACCGAAAAGCGCTACCAGATGACCGTTTCGCCGCGCGACTTGCTGAGTCCCGCGGATCGCGACAAGTACTATGACTGTACTGTCAATGCGCTCACCGATTTTTTCGGACTTCCGGAAAATGAACTCCGAAAACAAATCGAGGAAAATTCAACGAGCCAGAGCTTAAAGGTCGGCGCGCCGCTCTCGCCGGAAGACCGGCTTCGCTATTTGGATTTTAAGGAGCACATCAACCGGCTCGGGGACTACGAGGCGAAAAAAAAGAAAGAAGATCCGAGCTACGAAGGGTTTACGGAGGAACAAAAAACACGCTACAAGGGTTTGGTCGGAGCCGATGCTCTGAACGACTATTACGAGCGCAGTTATCCCTACGGCGAACTTGCCTGCAATGTGCTGGGCTTTTACCGGAGTTACGACGACCGGCGAGTCGGCGTGACCGGAATCGAGCAGTATTATAACAGTCAGCTCTCCGGCACGGACGGACTGCGCTATCGCTATATGGACGCGAGCGGTGACACCGAAAGTGTGACCAGGGAACCGCAGGACGGAAATTCCGTCGTGAGCACCATAGACATCAAGGTGCAGCAGAGTGTGGAGCGCCACATCAAGGAGTATATGGAGACGACCGGTGCGGAAAACATCGGCGTCATCGTGATGAATCCGAACAACGGAGAAATTCTGGCGCTTGCGACCAACCACCCCTTCGATTTGAATGACCCCGGCAATCTGCAGAAATACTACAGCGTAAACGCGCTGAAGCAGATGACGAGCGAGGAGGCAACGCAGAAACTCTGGAATAATTTCTGCGTGAGCAGCATCATTGAGCCCGGCTCCACGGCGAAAATATTTACGATTGCCGGTGCGCTCGAAAACGGCGTGATCAACGGGAACGAGACCTATAACTGCACCGGAGAAGTCGATGTGCAGGGAACCCTCATTCACTGCAACAAGCGAACCGGCCACGGCGTTGTCGACGTGACCGGAGCACTCGAACAGTCCTGTAACGTAGCCTTGGTTCGCATCGCGCAGAAACTCGGGCGTGAGAACTTTCAGAAGACCCAGAATCTCTACGGCTTCGGCGTGAGCAGCGGCATCGATCTTCCGGGTGAGCCGGATACCTCGTCGCAGATTCACGTGTTGAATCCGCCGGAGGGCATGGACCGTCGGCGCCTCGGCCCGGTCGAGCTCGCGACCGATAGCTTCGGCCAGGGCTTCGGCTGCAATATGATACAGCTTGCGGCGGCCTTTTCCTCGGTGATCAACGGCGGATCCTATTATCGGCCGCATGTCGTGAAGCAGGTGCTGAACTCACAGGGCACGGTCATCAAAGACTACGGCGCCGAGCTGGTGCGAGAGACCTGTTCGCAGGAGACCTCGCTCTTCTTGCGCAAGGCGCTGCGCGGCGTTGTCACCAACGGAACCGGAGATGCCGCGGAGGTTGTGGGCTATGAAATTGCCGGAAAGACCGGAACCTCGGAGAAGTGGCCGAGAAACAAGAAAAATTATCTGCTCTCCTTCTGCGGCTATGCACCCGCAAACAACCCGCAGGTGCTCTGCTATGTCGTGGTTGACCAGCCGCATGTGAAGGATCAGGCGCACAGCACTTTTGCTTCGGTGCTCTTCCAGAACATCATGGCGGATATCCTGCCCTCTCTGAATGTATTCCCGGGAGAGGCGCCGAGCGCGGAACCCACGCCTTTGCTCGAGGGCATACACGAGGGCATCGCCTCCGGCCGGGAAGAAGCGGCTGCGGGCGGCAATGCCGAAGAGGGAGCGGCTGCGGAGACGGGCGGCACGCTTGAGAGCAGCGCTGCGGAGACAAGTGCGGCGCAGGAGAGTTCTGCTGCGGAGAGCGGCGGCGCTGCCCGGCGCTAGGCTTGCGCAAGGCTTTTTGCAAGGGTATACTGTGATAGACACGAACAAAGCTCGGAGAAATCGGAGGCACGGCGCATGCTGACTGACACCATATTGTCGCTTTTTATTGCATTTTTTGCCTGCGCGGCACTCTGCCCGCTGATGATACCCCTACTTCATCGTATGAAGTTCGGCCAGCAGGTCAGAGACGACGGCCCCCAGTCACATCTCAAAAAGAGCGGAACCCCGACCATGGGCGGTATTATGATAGTCCTTGCGATTGCGCTCGGCTGCCTGCCTTTTCTGAAGAAGGCGCCGGAGACGCTCCCGGTTCTCCTCTTTACCTTGGCCTTCGGCTTCATCGGCTTCTTAGATGACTTTCTGAAGATTAAGAGGAAGCAGTCGGAGGGCTTAAAAAGCTGGCAGAAGTTTGTGCTCCAGCTGCTTGCGACCGGCGTGCTTGCATGGCGCTTGTTGGCTTCCGGCGCTTACAGTGAAATTCTGGTGCCTTTTACGGGAAACACGGAGACCGGACTCATGTTGCCGCTCGGCGCGCTCTTTGTGCCCTTTGTGTTTCTGGTGGTGCTCGGCACGGACAACGGTGTCAATTTTACGGACGGACTGGACGGACTCTGCTCGTCGGTGACGGTGGTCGTTGCCCTCTTTTTTGCGGCGCTCGCCTGCCGTTTTTCGCCCGGCGCGGCGCCGGTCAGCGGTGCGGTCATCGGCGCGCTTCTCGGCTTTTTGCTCTTTAACTGCTACCCGGCAAAGGTCTTTATGGGTGACACCGGTTCTCTGGCGCTCGGCGGCTATGCGGCCGCGATAGCGCTGGTGCTCAGAGCGCCGCTCTTTCTCATGGTGGTCGGCTTTATTTACATGGCGGAGGTCATCTCCGTCATCCTGCAGGTCGGCTACTTCAAGGCGACCAAGGGGAAGCGTCTGTTTCGCATGGCGCCGATTCACCATCACTTTGAGCTGGGCGGCTGGTCCGAGACGCGCGTCGTCACGGTATTTACGATTGTCACGGTGATTTTGTCACTCGCAGCATGGATTGGACTCGGAGATTGAAAGGGGGAGACTCTATGAACGAAAAAATCATGGTCGCGGGTGCCGGAAAGAGCGGCATTGCGGCGGCAAAATTGATTCTGGAGACGGGCGGCGAGGTGCTGCTCTACGACGGCAACGAAGCGCTTCAAGAGGAGCGGGTGTTCGCCGAATTTCCGGAGGATGCGAGCCTCACCCTATGCTTCGGTGAGCTCGATGAGTCTCTGTTACAGGGTGTTCAGATTTGCGTGATGAGCCCGGGCATAGACCTTGAGACGCCCTTTGTGAAGACCCTGACCGACCGAAAGATTCAGCTCTGGTCGGAGATTGAGCTTGGCTTCCAGGTTGCCAAGGGACAGTTGGTCGCAATCACCGGAACCAACGGAAAGACCACGACGACGGCTCTGACCGGTGCTATTATGGAGCGCGCGTTCGGGAACAGCTTCACGGTGGGCAACATCGGTCTCCCCTATACCGAGGTCGCCTTAAAGACCACGGAGAAGTCGGTCACGGTGCTCGAGGCATCGAGCTTTCAGCTGGAGACCATCATTCACTTCCGACCGCATGTCGCGGCGATTACGAACATCACACCGGATCATCTGAACCGCCATCACAGCATGGAAAACTACATTCGCATCAAGGAGGACATCAGTTCCAACCAGACTGCGGATGATTTTATTGTATTGAATTACGACGACGAGGTGCTCCGCGCCTTCGGCGAGCGGAAGGATTTAAAGCCGAAGGTGGTCTTTTTCTCGAGCACGCAGCTGCTCGAGGACGGCTATGACCTGGAGGACGGTGTCATCTGCCGCAAAGAAAAGGGCGAAAAGACGGAACTGATCCGTACGGATGAACTCAAGCTGCTCGGCCGCCACAACTTTGAGAACGTGATGACGGCCATTGCGATTGCGGTCTGCATGGAGGCGCCGATGGATGCGATTTTGGATGCGGTGCGCAAGTTTGAGGCGGTGGAGCATCGCATTGAGTTTGTTGCGGAGCGCTACGGCGTCAAGTATTATAACGACTCGAAGGGCACCAATCCGGATGCGGCGATTCAGGCGATTAAGGCCATGCCGGGACCGACGCTCTTAATCGGCGGCGGCTATGACAAGGGCTCCTCTTACGACGAGTGGATCGATGCCTTTGACGGGAAAGTGCGTTATCTGGTACTGCTCGGCCAGACAAGAGATGCCATTTCGGACTGCGCAAAGCGCCACGGATTTACGAATATCATGTTCGCCGAGGATATGCAGGAGGCCGTCAAGGTCTGTGCTTCCTATGCCAACGCGGGCGACTATGTGCTGCTCTCTCCCGCCTGTGCAAGTTGGGGAATGTTTCCGAACTACGAGGTGCGCGGCAAAGTATTTAAGGAGTGCGTTCGAGCACTATGACGGGGAAACCGCCAAGAAGAACGGTAACAAAAAACGCGCAGCAGAGAGAGCCGCGCGGGAAGCAAGCGAGCACGGCGCGAAATCGAAGCGGAGGGCCGCGCCCGGTCACGCCGAAAAGCAAGCGGACAACAGAGACTGAGATTTCCGGTATAAGACCGCAAAGAGGGACGCAGCACGCAAGGGTTGCGAGCGGCTCGAAGGTGAGGGAGCTCTACCCGCGCAGAGCAAAAAAAAGACTGAGAGACAAAGAACCCTGGAAGACTCTGTTCTTTGCGGTTCGCTCTGCGCCGATTCAGCAAAAGCGCAGGCGGGCGGATCGCTACATTTTTGGGGTCACCGTACTCCTGGTTCTCTACGGACTCGCGATGATTTACGCGGCTTCTTCGTTTCGTCTGAGCGACCCCCTCGGCGGCGTCAAAAAGCAGGCCATGTATGCGGGACTGGGGATCATTCTCATGGTAATTTTGCCTCTCTTTGATTACCACAGCTTGCTGTCTCTTGCCTGGTGCCTTTCTTATATTGCGGGAATTGTTCTGATCGGCGCGACCATGGTGGTCGGAAGGACGGTCAACGGTTCGGCGCGCTGGATTCAGGTGGGCGGTATTAGCATTCAGCCCTCCGAGTTAATGAAGACCGCACTGATTCTGTTCTTCTCGGTTTATTTGGTCAAGGAGTACCGGCGACTTGCAGAGCATCCGTGGAAAGTATTCTGGGTCATGGCGCTCTGGGGCGGCATACCGGCGTTTCTCGTGGCACGTCAGAACCTGAGCACCGGCATTTTGATTGCAAGCCTGGTTTTTATCATCACTTTCCTTGGAGTCAAGGACAATCGCGTTCATTTCCTGCTCATGGCGCTGGGGGGGCTGGCGTTCTGGTTTGTACTGAATAACTACAAACACTTGTCGTTTTTGAAGGCCTACCAAATCGCGCGCATCGATAAATGGTTGAACCCGCCGGCTGTCGTGCAGGGGGACCCGGGGCAGGTCATGAAAGGCATCTATGCGCTCAGTGAGGGCGGCTTGCGGGGAACCGGAATCGGCAGAGGCTATATCAAGCGGAATCTTGCCGAGGCCTCGAATGATATCA
>CAJPKN010000014.1 GCA_905370385.1 Stomatobaculum longum | reverse complement strand
AGAAATTCATGCCGAAGAGTGCGCCCGGCGCGCCGCCGAGAAAGGCGCTGAGTAAGAGCGTGCGCTCCGAAATGCGCCAGGCATGGCGGCGGGACTTTTCCTTGTCAAAGCCAAAGAGCAAGAAGCTGATACAACTCAGCGCTGCCACCCAGAGCAGGAAAACGTTCTGTTCCGTATTGAAATGCATGCCTCTCTCCCCCTGTCCTTTCTTCCGGCTTAGCGACTCGCCGCTTCTTCTCTCGCCGAACGCTTTTCTTGCCCTTTGTCAGAGTCCTGCGTACGCTGCCTTGCATCAAACGTCCTCGTAAGTCCCGGGCTCCCGAGCAAAGACATAGTTTGTCTCGGTGGAGAGCTCCTCACGGAAAACATAGCCGCTCCGCGAAAAACCCTTCAGTTCCTCCGGTTGCTCCGCGCCTATCTCCGCGAGATAACGCACCATCTCCCCGCGCGCCATCTTCGCATAGACACCCTTTTGCACGACTTTGCCGCCCAGAAGTTCTCCGAACACGCAGGTGATATAGCGATCCTCCGGCTGTAAATACGCCTCGATCGCCTTCGAATACTCCTTCGAGGCGAGATTGACGATGACAGTGCTCTCATCCCGCACGGCGCGGTACAGCTTATCTCCCCAGAAGGCATAGAGGTTCTTGTGCCCCGCAACGGTAGCCTTGGCCTGCAATTCGAGGCGATAGGGCGTGACCGCGTCCATGGGGCGCAGCACGCCGTAAAAGCCCGACAAAATGCGAAGCTTCTCCTCCACATAGCGGAGCGCCTTTTCCTCAAAGACGGCCGGCGCCATGTACTGATACTGGATGCCCTCGTAGGATAAGATGGCGGGCGTGCCGCCCTCACGCAGGTTCATGGCCGCAAAGCGCGCTGCATTCTCCACCGCGATTTTATCGTTGCAGCCCCAGAGCGCCTTCTGCTCCGCATAGGAGAGACTCTGAATCCAGAATTTCAGGCTCTCCGCCTCTTCGAGGTACTGCGGCAGCCGCTCCGCCGCAAGGCTGTCCGTATTCACCCGCATCTTCTTTGCGGGGGAAATAATCAGCTTCACGCGAGCTCTCCGAGCATCTTTGCCGGGTTCTCCGCGGCCTTCACCTTATCATCCGCCTTCACAATGATGCCCGCTTCGTCAATCAAATAGGTCGTGCGGACCACGCCCATAGAGACCTTGCCGTAGAGCTTCTTCTCCTTCCAGACATCGTAACTCTGAATGACCTCTTTTTCCGGGTCCGCAAGGAGGGTAAAGGGCAGGCCGTACTTCTCCTCAAACTTCTTGTGCGAAGCCACCGAATCCTTGCTGATGCCGAGCACCACCGCGCCGCGCTCAAGGAACTGCGGGTAGAGTTCCGCAAAGCCGCAGGCCTGCTTCGTGCAGCCCGGCGTCATATCCTTCGGGTAAAAATAGAGGATCACCTTCTGTCCCTTGTAGTCCGAGAGCTTGCGCAGCTCTCCGTTCTGATCCGGCAACGTAAAATCAGGTGCCTTGGTTCCGACTGCTAACATGATTTTCTCCTTTCGCTTTGGTTCTTCCTATTCCGCACCATTATCCTAGCTATCGGCGCCCCTTGTCAATCTCCGTCAAAAAGAGGCAGCCCTCGGGCTGCCTCTTCCTTCTCTTTTCTTTGATTCCCCGCCCGCCTTACGGCGTCACGGTCAAAACCTCCCGGAAGAGCGGCGCGTCAATCGGGTGTTCACGGTCTATCACGCGAAGCGTAAACTCGATCTCTTTGACTTCGGTAATCTGGCTCTCTTCGAGTCTGCGCTTACTCCAGCGGAGTTCCGCAAAGCCGCTCTCTCCGGGCTTTAAGTCCCCGGTCATAGAGGTATCCACCATGTAGTCGTTGATGGAAATCTTCTCCGCCTCATAGCGCAAATCCTTATCGCTCTTGTTCTCGATAAAGAGGGTCAGCACATAGCGGCCTCTGTCATCGAAGGCGCCGCCGAGCTGCGTCACACGGAAATTTTCGTTCTCCGTGAGTACCTTTTCATCCTTGCCGACCTTCCGCTCAAACTTCACACCGCTGTTCTCCCCGTAGGGGTAGATGGAAAAGCTCTCGACTTCCTTTGGATGCGCGGCGGAGTAACCGCGCTCGCCGACGGAAAAGCTGAGTTCAAGCTCTCCGAAATCCCGCATGTCATAGTATTCGGAATAGGGCAAATCGATGGTCTCCTTGGATTTCTTGCCGGCCGCAACATCGCAGCCGATGAAGGAATCAAGCCGTATGCCGTCGCCGCTCAGCGAGTCCAAGGAGAAGTTAAACTCCTTGTCCTGACTCTTATTCTCAAAGGTCAGCTGAATCGAGTAGAAGCCGTCCTCATCGACCTCTATGCCGTCCACCCGAATTGCGTAATCTTCCTTATCCACCGCGGTATAGGGCGCAACTTTCGGAACTCTCTTCGCTTCGCTCTCCGTTTTCGAGCCGCCCCCCTGTCCGCCCTGTTTGTTTCCGCAGGCCGCCATGGAAAGTGCCAAGATGCATGCCAGTGCAAGTACCGTGCGTTTCTTCATCTGTCTGTCTCCTCCGTTTTGCAAGGCTTCCTCTCTTCTTCGAAAAAGCATAGCATGCCGCAAAATACTTTACAATATCCGCGCTGCAATTCTGTATTTTCCGAGCACTTTGCCCAACCCCCGTCTTTATTTCAAACGAAAAAGGCAGCCCCATCGGACTGCCTTTTTTCGTTCGGATATCATCCGCCTGTTCACGGCGTGACGGTATAGGTCTTATCGAGGAGCGGTCCACCCGCAAGATTGTCGACATCCTGCACCCGCAGGTTGAACTGCAGTTCCTTAATCTCCGCCTCCGGTATCGTGAGATCCTGATAGGTGATAAAGCCGAACATGGACTGCCCCGGACCTACATCAAAGTAGCGCGTTGTGCTACGCTCCCCTTTTCGCTGTTGATATAGAGCCGCTTGTTTGTCTTATTCCGGAGATAGAAGAACACATTCTCATCTCCGAATTGGTCCTGCTTGCATTCTGTCACGACTGCTTCAAAAATCTCATTGTCATCGAGCGGCTTAACGCTGTCATTCGGCGCAAAGACATAGTTCACTTCCCGGTTCTCGCCGTAGGGGTAAATGTGAAACACATCGGTCTCACCCTTCTGATTCTTCGCATTACTGTCAAAAATCGCAAAGCGGAAGGTTAAATCGCCGAAACTCTTAAGGCTATACGTGCTGTTATTTTGGAAGATCAGATTGACCTGCTTTTCCTGTCCGGGCTCTACGGTCTCGCTGATTCCGCTCGTTGTGAGCACAATGCCGTCGCCCTCCAAGCTTTTCAGCACAAAGACATAGCTTTTGTCTGCACTCTTATTCTGCAAGCTGAGCTGCAGGTATTCCTGGTCCTCGCCGACGTTTCCGTAGTTGACGACTTTGACGCCGTAGTCTTCCTTGTCCACGGCCTGAAACGGAGTAATGCGGAATTCGGCTTTCACCTGCTTCTCGGTTCCGGCCCCGCTCTCTGCGGTTTCTGTCATCTCAGTTGTCTCTGCGCTCTCTTTGGCCGCTTTCTTGCCGCCGCAAGCCGTCAGGGAAAGTGCCAAAATACATGCCAGTGCAAGTGCCGTGCGTCTCTTCATCCCTCAGTCTCCTCCGTTTTGCGATGCCTGTCACTTTACCGAAAAAGCATAGCACGCGGGGTCTGACTTTACAATACAGCCATCACGCGTCTCCCGATACAAAAAGGCAGCCCCTCGGGACTGCCTTTCGATTTACGGTTCCACCGTATAGGTTTTTTCGAGCGCCGGGTGCTCGGACATCACGAAGGTATTCCCCTCGTCCACAAAGAGGTTGAAACTCAAATTCTGAATCTCCTCGACCTTCGTGTCCTCAACATAGGAATGATCCCAGAAAATCGGGATGAACGCAGCCTGTCCCGCCCCCACAACATGGAAATTATTCATTTCAATCGGGATGCCGTTGACTGCGCCGCCCTGAATATACAGGGTAATCAGCTTATCGGAGCGGTTCTCGAGATAGAGGTTCAAGACGTAATTGCCGTACTTGTCCTTCGTGACACCGGTGTTTGTCGCCTTGAAGTACGCGTTCTCATCGAGGAGCTTATCGCCCTCCTTCTCCTTCCAAGTGTAATGAACCTTGCTGTTTTCTCCGTTCGGGTAGATGTGGAACACCTCATCCTTTTCCGGCGTATAGACCGAGAGCTTCGAATCCTGAACCAGGAAGCGGAACTCGAGGTCACCGAAATCCTGAAGTTTATAGTCCGGGTTCGTCCGAATCGGGAGCTGCACCGGAACCTCCTGCCCCGGCTCCACGACCTTGTTAATCGGGCCATAGAGGCGGATGCCGTCTCCGGTGAAGGAATCCAAGAGGAAGCGATACGATACCGTCTCGCTTTTATTCTGCAGCGTGAAGGAAATGAACCCATTGTCGTTCGGGTCCGTCATATACCCGTCGACGCGGATGCCGTAATCCTGCTTATCGACCGCCTGGAAGGGCTGAATGGTAAACGGCTTATCTGCCTCGCCGCCCGCTTCGCTTTTCGCTGCCGCCTCACTGCTCGCTGCAACTGTCTCCGTCTGTTTCTCGGCCTTTCCGCCGCCGCAGGCGGCCAAGGGAATCATAAGACTCAGTGCCAAGGTCCAAGTTAACAGTTTCTTCATACATGCCTCCTATTCATTAACGCTGTCTCAATGAACGATGCTACCGAAGCCGCTATCTGTTCTGTGACGTCGCTTGCCTCACTGCCTCAGTCTTTCCCGAAGACCTGTTCCTTGAGTCTTCTTCCGGTCGGTGTTGTCGCAAGACCGCCGCCCGCGGTCTCCTTGAGTCCCTCGTGCATCTGGTCGCCGACTTCCTTCATCGCAAGGATGCACTCGTCCGCGGGAATTTTTAAGCCGATGTCGGCAAGTGCCATATCGGCGCAGGCGTAGGCCAGAATCACGCCTGCCGCATTTCGCTTGATGCAGGGAATCTCAACCAGGCCCGCAACCGGGTCGCAGACCAGGCCGAGCTCATTTACAATGACCATGCCGAGGGCATCCGCGCACTGCGTGGGCGTACCGCCCATGAGTTCCACCAGCGCAGCCGCCGCCATGCCGGCCGCGGAGCCGCACTCCGCCTGACATCCGCCCTGGGCGCCCGCAATGCAGGCATTGGTCGCAATGACCATGCCGAAGGCTCCCGCCGTAAAGATGGACATGACGACATCGCGCTTCGGAAAGTTTCTGTCCTCATACATGGGTACCAGACAACCGGGCAAAATGCCGCAGCTGCCGGCGGTCGGGGTCGCGACAATGCGTCCCATGGCCGCGTTACAGTTGCTCACCGCAAGCGCGCGCGCCATGGCCTTGGTCATGAGGCTGCCCGTTAAGCCGCCCTTGGTTTCGGCGTACTGCTTCATGCGGTAGCCCTCTTCGCCGGTTAAGCCCGAGCGAGATATGCGCCCCGGCTGCTGTCCCCAGTCCGCCGCCTCTATCATCACGTCAAAGTCTTTTTCAAGTTCACGGTACAGATCTTCCTCGCTGATGCCAAGCTGCGCCGCCTGATCCTTCAGACAGAGCTCACTGATTTTAATCCCCGCTTTCTCTGCCGCTTCTACGATTTCCTGAATTGAATTGTATTGAATCATCGCGTCCCCCGTCAGCCCAGCGCCCGGATTAAGACCGTGCGCTCCACATTTTTGATTTTGTTCAGATCTTCAATCATGCCCTCCGGCGGTGCCTGGTCGAGTTCCAGCATCATCATGGCCTCGCCGCCCTTCTCCTTGCGGCTCAAACGGAAGTTTCCGATGTTCAAATCCGCATACTTCTCATACATGAGCTGGGTCACCGCCGCTATGACGCCCGGGCGGTCGTGATGCAGGATGAGCAGGGTGTTGTTATCGCCGGTGAAGTTCACCTCCATGCCGTCGATGTTGGTAATCTGAATGTTGCCGCCGCCTATGCTCGCGCCCTCCACCATGCCTTGTTTGCCGTTGTCGCACTCATAGTAAATGCGCGCCGTGTTCGGGTGGGCACCCGAAATATCTTCGGGCACAAATTCATAGGAAAGCCCTCTCTCCGCCGCGATGCGCATGGAATCGCGGAGTTCCTCCGACCAGCTGTAGTAGCCGAGTATCCCGGCAAGGATTGCATTGTCCGTGCCGTGCCCCCGGTAGGTACGCGCAAAGGAACCGGAGAGCTGAATGCGTGCGCGAATGATGCGCGCATCCCCGGCAAGTTTATTTGCGACCCGCCCGATTCGGCAGGCGCCCGCCGTGTGCGAGCTGGAAGGACCTATCATCACAGGACCGATAATATTAAAAATATTCATGTGTTTACTCCCTGCGGCATCTGTTCTTTGTTCATTCTGCCGTCGCTTCCAGTGTACCACAGAGCGTCTTATTTTTCCGCATAAGAAAAAAGCAGCTCCGGTTTCCCGGAGCCGCTTCTCAAATTTTGTTGAAACTCAAGCCTTCTTGACAGAGACAATCGTGCCGTCGAACGGATCGACCTCGGAAAGGGTGCCCGTGTAGGTAACGGTGACCTTGTCGCCTGCCTTGACATCGGAAAGTCCTTCCGGAGCCTTGCCCTGCTCAAAGCTGAACATATAGGAAGTTCCCTTCTCATCGGTAACGGTGAAGGAGAAGTCCTTGACCTCGTCAAGCGTACCGACCAGGGTGCCTTCCTTTGCATCCATAGCCTTCTCGTCCTTCTTGGACTCCTCAGCCTTGGTCTCGCCCTTCATGGACTCGTCCTTCTTGGTCTCGTCCTTCATGGACTCGCCTGCCTTGGTCTCTACCGAAGACTCCTGCTTCGCGGTGGTCTCCTCAGCCTTCTTATCGCCGCAAGCGGTGAATGCCAGTGCTGCCGCAGCAGCCGTTGCCAGTACAAGTGCGCGAACCATATTCTTTCTCATCTTTTTATCCTCCTTAAGTTATGCCTGCGGAAGATTCCGCCTGCAATGAAGACAAGTATAGCCACTTATGATGAGAAAACAAGCGTTTTTTGTGATTCTTAAAAATGTTTATGCTTTTTTTAGCTTTTTCCGCAGCCTTGTATACAAGCATTCAAGCATTCCGGGCGGCGGGAATCCCACTCTACACTCAGTAGCGCACGCTGCCTTTAAACTCTCGTTCCACTTCCCGTCTCGCATCGTTCTTTGCGATGGTTGCGCGCTTATCGTACTTTTTCTTACCCTGGGCGAGACCGATCTCGACTTTCACCAGTCTGCCCTTCAGGTACACTTCAAGCGGCACGAGTGTGAGTCCCTTCTCCTTGATGGTGCCGATCAGACGGCGTATCTCTCCCTTGTGCATGAGGAGCTTCCGCACGCGGAGCGGGTCCTTGTTGAAGATATTTCCCTTCTCGTAGGGGTTAATGTGCATGCCGTAGATGAACACTTCCCCGTTTTTGATATCGACCCAGCTCTCCTTGATCGAGCACTGGCCGAGGCGCAGGGATTTGACCTCCGTGCCGAAGAGCTCAATGCCGGTCTCAAAGCTCTCCAGAATAAAATAGTCGAAGCGGGCTTTCTTATTGTTCGCGATGAGTTTCTTGCTCTCTTTTCCCATGCCTCTCCTCTCTGTTTCCTTAATCCTCTTCCTCCGAAGGCAGCGGCGGCTCCGGCAGGAAGTCTACGGTGCGCATGAGGCGGTCTGCGCCGGTCACGCGGACGCGGAGCGGCTCGCCGAGACGGTAACGCTTCTTCGTGAACTCTCCGACCAGCTCTGCCTTCTCTTCGTTGTACTGATAGTGGTCGTCCCGGAGTTCGGACACCCGTATCATGCCGTCCACCGTGTTCTTTAATTCCACATAGATGCCATAGCGCGTCACGCCGCTGATAATGCCCTCGTAAATCTCGTTGATATGGCCTTCCATGTACTCGCACTTCTTGTACTTGACCGCATCGCGCTCGCACTCCTGCGCCCTCCGCTCGGTCTGACTTGCGCGGTCCGAAACACCGGACAGAATTGCGCGGTAGTGCTCCTTCCGCTTTTCGCTGAGGCCACGGCGCAGTTCTTCCTTGATGATGCGGTGAATCTGGAGGTCCGGATAGCGCCGTATCGGGGAGGTAAAGTGCGTGTAATAGCGGGAAGCAAGGCCGAAGTGGCCCACACACTCTACCGAATAACTGGCCTGCGTCATGGTGCGCAGTGCCATGCGGCTCACAAGATCCTCTGCCTCGGTGCCCTCGACACGGAGCAGGAGTTTCTGAATTTCCCGCGGTGTCACCTCGCCGTTCTTTAACTTTAAGTTCAACCCGAAGTTCATGACAAAGGTCTTTAACACCTGCAGCTTCTCAGGCGTCGGGGCCTCGTGAATGCGGTACACGAACGGAACGTGCTTTAAACAGTAGGTCTTTGCGACCGTCTCATTGGCCGCCAGCATAAAGTCCTCAATGAGGCGGGTTGCCTCGTTGCGCTCGTAAGCGCGAATTTCGAGCGGCTTGCCGGAAGGACTCAAAATCACCTTGCTCTCCGGGAAGTCAAAGTCGATGTAACCGCGCTCGCTGCGAAGGGCGCGGAGCTGTCTTGCCAGCACGTCCATGCGCTCCAGCATGGGCACAAACTCCGCATAGTGCTCGCAGAGTTCCGGCTCATGGTTCGTGATAATCTGGTTGACCGTCGTATAAGTGAGGCGGCAATCGGAGCGAATCACGGACTCGCAGATTTCGCTGTGTACAAGCTCTCCCTCTGCCGAAAACTCCATGAGGCAGGAGAGCGCAAAGCGATCCTCTCCCTCGTTCAGAGAACAGATGCCGTTCGAGAGTTCGACCGGCAACATGGGAATCACGCGATCCGGAAGGTATACGCTCGTGCCGCGGTTTAAGGCCTCGCGGTCCAGGGGGCCGCCCTCTTTCACATATTCGCTGACATCCGCGATGTGGACGCCGAGCTGTACGTTTCCGTTCTCCAGTTCGGTGAGGGAGATCGCATCGTCCAAGTCTTTTGAGTCCTCGCCGTCTATGGTCACGGTACAGAGCGCTCTCAAATCGCGCCGTCCCGCAACTTCGCCGCGAAGTACCTCCGTGCCCTGCCGCTCCGCGCGCACCGCTTCCCCGAGACATTCCTCCGAGAAGGTATCCGGAATTTCAAAGCTTCGCACAATCGAGGTGAGGTCCACGCCGACCGCGCTCGCCTTGCCGAGACGTTCCAGCACTCGTCCCTCTAAATCTCCGCCTCTCTCCTTCGGGTAGGCCGTAATCTCCACCAGCACCTTTTCGCCGGTCTGCGCGCCGAGGGAAGCACCCTGCGGAATGATGACATCCGCCGCAAAGCGGGTATTATCCGGCAAGACCACGCCGCTTCGGTTCTCTCTCCGGTAATAGCCCACCAGACGAGTCACGCCGCGCGCCACAATTTCCAACACGCGTCCTTCGCGGCGCTCGAGCTGCTGTCCGCGCGGAATCAAAATGCGCACCGTGTCTCCCTGCAGCGCACCCCTCGTCTTGTCGCGGGGAATAAAGACATCGTTCTCCTCTCCCGGGATGCGCACAAAGCCGAAGCCCTTTGCATTTGCCGCGAAAACGCCCTCTTTCTCCTGACTCTCGGACTTACCGTATTTGCCGTTCTTCGAGACGCGAATCCTGCCCTCCCGAACGAGCGCATCGAGCGCGCTCTCTAAGTCTTTCCGCTTGGATTTCGGCACATCCAAAAAGACCGCTATGTCCTGCAGGCGCATGGGCTGGTACATGGGATCTTCCATCAGCTTGAGCAATACCTGCTCTCTCTTTTTTAACAATTCATCTTGGGTCATACGCCCGACTCTCTCCTCTTTCTCCGGCTTTCAAAGGTCGAATACCGTGAAAAAAAGCCCCCGCGCTTTCTGCGGGAGCCTCTCTCTGTTTATTTTATCATGTTCAGTGCAAATGCAAGGACGAGGAACAGCACCGCCGCAGCTGCCGTGAGCTTTTCCAGTGTTCCCTCCACCGAGCGTCCGCGAATCTTGCCCCAGTAAGAATCCGCGATACCGCCGATTGCACCGAGTCCCTGATCTTTTCCCTCCTGCATCAAAACGACACCGGAGAGAAACACGCAGACAATAACAAAGAAAATCGATAAAACTCTGTTCAGTATAATCATCCCGTTCCTCCAGCTTGTGCCGCATTTCGCCTGAGTGCGGGCACATTTTCCGATATAATACCACAAATGATGCGGTGGGACAAGGATTTCTCAAGAAGTATACAGTCCAATAAAAATAGGAATTATTATTGACATTTGAGTGGGTCGTGATAAACTATAGCTAAGATGATTTTCATTCATCTAATCTTGATAAGTTCAATCTAATTCACATTCACCGTTTTTACAAGGAGGAAAACCACATGTCTCTTATCGGCAAGGAAATCGGCGATTTCAGCGCACAGGCGTTCCAGAACAACAGCTTTAAGACCGTGAACCGCGAGGATCTCCGCGGCAAGTGGAGCGTCTTCTTCTTCTACCCGGCGGACTTCACCTTTGTCTGCCCGACCGAGCTCGAAGACCTCGAGAACAACTACGCCGCGTTTCAGAAGGCAGGCTGCGAGATCTACTCGGTCTCCTGCGACACCCACTTTGTTCACAAGGCTTGGCACGATCACTCCGAGAAGATCTCGAAGATCACCTATCCCATGCTCGCAGATCCGACCCAGGCGCTGGCGCGCGACTTTGAGGTCCTGATTCCGGAGGCCGGTCTCGCAGAGCGCGGCACCTTCATCGTCGATCCGGATCTTAAGATTGTCGCTTACGAAGTCAACGCGGGCAATGTGGGCCGCAACGCAGAGGAGCTGCTCCGCAAGGTACAGGCTTGCCAGTTTGTCCGTGAGCACGGCGATGAGGTTTGCCCGGCAAAGTGGACCCCCGGCGCAGAGACCCTGAAGCCGAGCCTGGATCTTGTCGGTGCCCTGTAATTCACAGAGAAAGGAATATCCATGACGTCAGCAGAGAGAGCATCTTTCTATGACGCGATTGTCATCGGCGGCGGCCCTGCGGGGCTGACCGCCGGTCTCTATCTTGCGAGAGCCTGCTATCGCGTCTTGATTTTGGAAAAGGATAAATTCGGCGGCCAGATTACGATTACCGCCGAGGTAGTCAATTACCCGGGTGCCGAACCCATGAGCGGCGAAGCGCTTACCGAGCGCATGCGTCTGCAGGCGGAGCAGTTCGGCGCGGAATTTATGCTTGCCGAGGTACAGTCCCTCCGCGAAGAGGACGGCTTTTATCGTGTATCGACCGCCAAGGGTGATTTTCTGACCCACGGCGTGATACTTGCAACCGGCGCCCACCCCCGTATGATAGGCTTCCCCGGCGAGGCCGAGTACAAAGGCCACGGCGTTGCCTACTGCGCGACCTGTGACGGCGAATTCTTCACCGGCCGCGAGGTCTTCGTAGTCGGTGGCGGCTTTGCCGCGGCGGAGGAGGCCGTGTTCCTCACGAAGTACGCCTCCCATGTGACCATACTGATACGCGAACCCGATTTTACCTGCGCCGCCAAGGTCGCGGAGCCCGCAAAACAGCACGAAAAGATCACGGTGAAGTACGACACCGAGGTGGAGGAAGTGTCCGGCGACAGCCTGCTGCGCCGCATTCGCTACCGGAACTCGAAGACCGGAGAGGTGACCGAATTCAGTCCCGCGGACGGCGGTAGCTTCGGCGTCTTTGTCTTTGCGGGCTACGCGCCCTCCGCGGAACTGCTCCGCGGACTTGCGGATCTCGATGACCACGGCTATGTGCTCACCGACCGGAACCAAAAGACGAGCCGTGACGGCATTTATGCCGCGGGCGATGTCTGCCAGAAGGACCTTCGTCAGGTCGTGACCGCGACCGGCGACGGTGCGACGGCGGCGACCGAACTCGAAAAGTATATCTCGGTACGCCAGAGAGAAACCGGGGTCAAGGCGGAAGTAAAGACCAAGCGCGCCGCGGTCCATTCGGCGCAGGACAGCGCCCCCGCGGCAGCTGCCACGCCGAGCGGCGACACGCCCTTTGACAGCGCAATGATACAGCAGCTGAACACGGTCTTTTCGCGGCTCACTGTGGGGCTCACCCTGAAACTCTACACCGACGAAGGTGCGGTCTCCTCCGAACTCAGGCACTATTTGGAGGCGCTCACCGCCCTCAGCGATAAGCTGACGCTCTCCGAAGAGAGCGCGCCGGATCCGCTTGTAAACGGCGAGCCGGAACTCCCCTATGTGCGTGTGTTCCGCGAGGACGGAAGCTACGCGGGAATCTGCTTCCACGGTGTGCCGGGCGGCCACGAGTTCACCTCTTTTGTGCTCGGGCTCTACAATGCGGGCAGCACAGGGCAGGCGGTCTCCGAAGAGCTGAGAAGCCGCATTGACGCCCTGCAAACGGATATTTCCATCAAAATTTTTGTGAGCCTCTCCTGCACCATGTGCCCGGAGCTCGTGACGAGCGCCCAGCGCATTGCAACCCTGAACCCGAACGTGAAAACCGAGGTCTACGACTTAAACCGTTTCCCGGCACTCCGCGAACGCTACGAGGTCATGAGTGTCCCCTGCTTCCTCGTAAACGATGCGCCGCCGCAGTTCGGCAAGAAAGATATCGCCCAGCTTCTCGACCTGCTCGGCGCATAAAATAGTCGGCGGTCCCCCGCTACACCTGCGGAATCAAGCGTTACGGACACAAGAAAACAGCGTCCCGGAATGAACCGGAACGCTGTTTTTATTTGCCTTTACGGCCGAAAAGCTCAAAGTTCTACCAGAACCTTTTTCAAGTGCCAGATATCTCTCACGTACTCTTCGATTGTGCGGTCGGAGCTGAAGGGGCCTGCCGCCGCGGTATTCCGAAGGCACATCTTTGCCCAGTTCTCCTCGTCCGCGTACGCCTTGTCCACGCGCTCATGTGCCTCGGCATAGGCGCGGAAATCCTTGAGGATGAAGTAGACATCCGGACGGTCTCCGTTCGAGCCGGTGAGCAGGGAGTTATAGATATCGCGGAAGCGCTCCGGATCATCCGGCGAGTAGTAGCCGTTGATGAGCTGCATGAGCACGCGGCGAATCTCCTGATCGGCATTGAAGATATCCATGGGGTTGTAGCCGCCGTTTTTCTCGAGCTGAATGACCTCCTCCGCGGACATGCCGAAAATGAAGGCATTTTCCTCGCCGACTTCGTGCACGATCTCGATGTTTGCGCCGTCCATGGTGCCGAGTGTCGGTGCGCCGTTCAGCATGAACTTCATGTTCGAGGTGCCGGACGCCTCCTTACTGGCGGTCGAAATCTGCTCGGAGACATCCGCCGCCGCAAAGATGAGCTCCGCGCTCGAGACGCAGTAGTCCTCGATGAAGACCACCTTGATCTTGCCGTTGATCGAAGCGTCGTTGTTAATCACATCCGCCACGGCATTGATCAGCTTAATCGTGAGCTTTGCACGGTGATAGCCCGCAGCCGCCTTTGCACCGAAAATAAAGGTGTGCGGATAGAACGGCATGTTCGGATTATCCTTAATCTTGTTGTAGAGGTACATGACGTGGAGGATGTTCATGAGCTGGCGCTTGTACTCGTGCAGGCGCTTTACCTGAACATCGAAGATGGAACGCGGGTCCACGACAATGCCGTTGTGCTCAAGAATGTAGTTCGCGAGGCGCAGCTTGTTCTTGTACTTGATGTTCATGTACTCCTGGCGGCTCTTCTCATCTTCCACATAGACACCGAGCTTCTTCACTTCGGAGAGGTCCGTAATCCACTTGTCTCCGATGCGCTCCGTAATCCAGTCGGAAAGCAGCGGGTTCGCGTGGAGCAGGAAGCGGCGCTGCGTGATGCCGTTGGTCTTGTTGTTGAACTTTTCCGGAGAGAACTCGTAGAAGTCGCGAAGCGTCTGCTCCTTCAGAATCTCGGTGTGAATCTTCGCGACACCGTTGATCGAGAAGGAAGCCGCGCAGGCCATGAATGCCATGCGCACCTGGCCGTCGTGGATGATGGCCATGCGGTCTTTTCTCGCCTGATCGCCCGGGAACTTGAGCTCGATGGCAAGCAGGAAGCGGCGGTTAATCTCTTCGACAATCTGATAAATACGCGGAAGCAGACGGGAGAAGAGCTCAATGGGCCACTTCTCGAGTGCCTCTGTCATGATGGTGTGGTTCGTGTACGCGCAGGCCTTGCTCGTAGTTTCCCACGCCTCTTCCCAGCCGAGTCCCTGTTCGTCCATCAGAATGCGCATGAGCTCCGGCACCGCAACCGTGGGATGGGTGTCGTTCATCTGGAACACACAGTAATCCGGCAGCTTCTTGATGTCATCGTGGGTCTCCAGGAACTTCTTGACCGCGGTCTGCAGCGAAGCGGAGATGAAGAAATACTGCTGCTTTAAGCGGAGCTCCTTGCCCGAGTAGTGGTTGTCGTTCGGGTAGAGCACCTCGGAGATGGTTCTCGCGAGGTTCTGCTCTTCCACGGCTCTCTGATAGTCGCCGCGGTCAAAGGAATCCAGACGGAAGCGCGTAATTGCCTCCGCATCCCAGATGCGAAGCGTATTCACAATGTGATTGCCGTAGCCCACAACCGGGAGGTCGTAGGGGATTGCGCGGACCGACTGGTAATTCTCCTGGTAGAAGCGGGGCTCGCCGTTCTCCATGCGGGTCGCGACATAGCCGCCGAACTTGACCTCGCAGGCATGCTCGTCGCGCTTAATCTCAAAGGGATAGCCGTCCTTTAACCACTCGTCCGGAATTTCCTTCTGGTAGCCGTTCTCGATCTTCTGGCGGAACATGCCGTAGTGATAGCGGATGCCGCAGCCGTAAGCCGGGTAGTTGAGGGTCGAGAGCGAGTCGAGGAAGCAAGCTGCCAGACGGCCGAGACCGCCGTTTCCGAGTGCCGGATCTCTCTCCTCGTCCTCAATCTCCGTTAAGTCGAAGCCGAGCTCCTCGACCGCCTCGCGGATAACCTGCTCTTCCTTGAGCGCGAGCATGGTGTTGCCGAGCGCTCTGCCGACCAGGAACTCCATCGAGAGATAGTAGACGCGCTTTGCATCTGCCTTGTCATAGGCCTTCTGCGTCGCAAGCCAACTGTCGATCACATCGTCCTTGACCGCATAGGCAACCGCCTGATAGACCATCTGCAAAGTTGCTTCGCTGACATCCTTGCGGTAGAGCGTTTTTAAGTTGTTGATAATCTCCTTTTTCAGAGTATCTTTATCCAAACGTTTGATCACTCCTGCCAATTTTGGCCCCTCCGTATTTTTACTGCTGTACGACGCGTTTCACGGAAAGTGTAACCATTTCTCCGTTCAAATTCCACTCTTTCACGAAATCTCCGCTATTTTCAGCCGATTCACCATGAATTGCATCCGCAAGCAGGGTGTTCTTCAACAATTCTCCGTACGTTTCCGCAAGTGCCGCAATCTTTTCGTTGCCGGAGATGCCGAGTGCAATGTGATCCGTGACCTCAAAGCCCGCATCTTTACGCATGGTCTGCACCTTGGAGATGAGTTCGCGCACAAAGCCCTCTTCAATCAGTGCTTCGTTTAATTCGATGTCAAGCACCACGGTGATACCGTTATCCTGCGCGGAGACATAGCGCTCCGACTGGGTGCTCTCGATTAAGAGATCCTCTCTGCTAAGCTTTACTTCGGTGCCGTCCGGGAGGGCAAAGCCGAGCGCGCCGTTCTCGTTGAGTTCCGCCATGGCCTTTTGGCCGTCCAGCGCCTTTAAGTGCTCCTTGATGGCACCGAGCTGCTTACCGTACTTCGGGCCGACGGTCTTTAACTGCGGCTTAAAGACATAGTTCACAAAACGCTCCGCATCGTCCGTGAACTCGATTTCCTTTACATTCAGCTCATCGCGGATAATCTCCTGATAGAAGCTGCCGAGTTCCTCCGGCGCCTTCACATAGAGCTTCGAGAGCGGCTGACGGTTCTTTCTGCCGGAAGCCTCACGCGCCGAGCGGCCGAGCACGACAATCTTAAGAACCTCGTCCATGCTCTTCTCGAGTTCCGCGTCGATGTGCGCCTCGTCCGCAACCGGATAATCAGAGAGATGCACGGACTCCGTCGCGGATGCATCGACCGTGCGCACCAGGTTTTGGTAAATCTGCTCGCTCATGAACGGAATCATGGGAGCCGCCGCCTTTGCGAGTGTGACCAGCGCCGTGTAGAGCGTCATATAGGCATTGATCTTGTCCTGCTCCATGCCCTTTGCCCAGAAGCGGTTGCGGCAGCGGCGCACGTACCAGTTCGACATGTCTTCGACAAATTCCTGGAACACGGCAGCCGTCTCCGGGATTCTGTAGTTCGAGAGGTTCTTATCCGCGTCGCGGACCATGCTGTTCATCTTCGAGAGCAGCCACTTGTCCATGACCGAGAGCTTCTCGTAGTCGAGCGTATACTTGGTCGGATCGAAGTGATCGATGTCCGCGTAGAGCACGTAGAACGCGTAGGTATTCCAGAGCGTTCCGAGGAACTTTCTCTGCCCCTCGCGCACAGCCTCCTCCGAGAACTTCTTCGGGAGCCACGGTGCCGCAGCGGTGTAGAAATACCAGCGAATCGCATCCGCGCCGAAGGTTTCGAGCGCCTCCATCGGATCGACCGCATTGCCCTTCGACTTGGACATCTTGTTGCCGTTCTCGTCGAGCACGAGGCCCAGGACAATGACGTTCTTAAACGCCGGCTTGTTAAAGAGGAGGGTCGACTCCGCATGCAGGGAGTAGAACCAGCCTCGGGTCTGATCGACCGCCTCGGAGATGAAGGAAGCCGGGAGCTGCTGCTCTAAGAGCTCCTTGTTCTCAAAGGGATAGTGGAGCTCCGCGTAGGGGCAAGCACCGGAGTCAAACCAGACATCGACGACCTCCGGAACGCGCTTCATCTTGCCATGGCAGTGCGGGCAGGGGATTTCAAAGCGGTCCACATACGGGCGGTGCAGCTCGACGGTCTTTGCGCTCTCATCGCCGGAGAGTTCCGCGAGTTCTTCGCGGGAGCCGACCGCGAGCTTTTCGCCGCAGTCCGGGCACTCCCAGACATTGAGGGGGGTACCCCAGTAGCGGTTTCTTGAGACCGCCCAGTCCTGAATGTTCTCAATCCAGTTGCCGAAGCGTCCCTCACCGATGGACTGCGGCACCCAGTTGATCTCTTCGTTGTTCCGCACGAGATCGTCGCGCACCGCGGTCATCTTGATGAACCAGGACTCGCGCGCATAGTAAATGAGCGGCGTTCCGCAGCGCCAGCAGTGCGGGTAGTCGTGCTCCACCTTCGGGGAGGCAAAGAGCAGGCCTCTCTCCTCGAGGTCCTTCAGCACTTCCGGATCCGCCGCGACGGCGCCCTCCTCAATCTCCTTCTCGGTCGGCTTGCAGCGCATGCCCGCAAACTTTCCGGTCTCCGGCTTCATCCGGCCCTTGTCATCCACCATCTGGACAAAGGGCGCATCGTAGCCGCGACCCACACGCGCATCGTCCTCACCGAAGGCCGGGGCAATGTGGACAATGCCGGTACCGTCCGTCATCGTGACATACTCGTCCGCGTAGACAAAGAAAGCCTCTTTATGCTGGCGTGCCGCCGCTTCCGCCGCACAGCTGTAGAGCGGCTCATAGGGCTTATGCTCCAGCTCCTTGCCGGTGTAGCGCTCTAAAATTTCATAGCCCTCGCCGAGCACCTTCTCAAGCAGTGCCTCCGCGAGATAGTAGGTGTTGCCGTCTGCTGCCTTGACCTTCACATAGCTCTCGTGCGGGTTCACGCAGAGACCGATGTTCGAGGGCAGGGTCCAGGGCGTCGTGGTCCAAGCGAGGAAGTAGGCATCTTCGCCCTTCACCCGGAAGCGCACAATTGCGGTTCTGTCCTTAATCGACTTATAGCCCTGCGCCACCTCGTGCGAGGAGAGCGGGGTTCCGCAGTGCGGGCAGTAGGGGACCACTTTAAAGCCCTTGTAGAGCAGGCCCTTTTTCCAGATTTCCTTTAAGGCCCACCACTCCGACTCGATGTAGTTGTCGTCACAGGTGATATAGGGGTGCTCCATATCCGCCCAGAAGCCCACCTTGCCGGAGAACTGCTCCCAGACTTCCTTGTAGCGCCACACCGACTCGCGACACTTTTTGATGAAGGGCTCCACGCCGTAAGCCTCGATTTCCTCCTTGCCCTCAATGCCGATTTCCTTCTCGACCTCGAGCTCGACCGGAAGGCCGTGCGTATCCCAGCCTGCCTTTCTCGGAACATACTCTCCCTTCATGGTGCGGAAGCGCGGAATCATATCCTTGATGACGCGGGTCTCGACATGGCCGATGTGCGGTCTGCCGTTTGCGGTCGGCGGTCCGTCGTAGAACATATAGGTCTCGCAGCCCTCGCGCTGCTCGACGGACTTCTCAAAGATGCGGTTTTCTGCCCAGAACTTTTCGATTTCACCCTCGCGCGCCACAAAGTTCATATCCGTGGGGACTTTTCTGTACACTTTTTTCTCCTCCTGTCTCAAAAAAGAAAGCGCCCGCCCCTCTCAGGACGAACGCTCTCTGCTTTCGCTGTACCACCTGTATTTTGCTTTCCCCCGTGACGTGGGGATTACGGCGGAACGTACCCGGAGGCAGCCCTCCGCTCCGAACCGCGGCTCGAAAGTGATTTTCAACGCAAGTACTTGGCATCGGGCTTCCACCGTCCCCGACTCTCTATGGCTGTTTCAAACGCCTACTCTCTTTGTCAACGCCTTTGTATGAATTTTTCACTAGTATAATCAGCCTGATTTTCTATGTCAAGGAAGAAACAGCTTTTAGCGGAGTCTCGGCAGGGTGACCTCGTCCACGTAGTTCGTGAAGAAGGTCTTGCGCACATCCTCTCTCGCCTTGCTTCTGCCGAGCGCCCACATGAGCTTTGTGACCGTGGCCTCCTGGGTCATGTCAAAGACCGGGATGCCGCCGCTCTCCTGTACGCGGAGACCGGTCTCGTAAACATCGAGATTGCTGCCTTCGTAGCGGCACTGGCTGCCCACCAGGATGCTCATGCCCTTGCTGCTCGCCCGGTCAATCTCCTCCAGAATGTTATTGTGAAGGAAGGGCACGCCGCCCAGGCCGAAGGCCTCGACAAAGATGCCCTCGCAGCCCTTGTCGTAGAGGTAGCGGAAGATATCCGCGTGCATGCCCGGGAAAATTTTTAAGACCGCGATGTTCTCCGAGTACTCCGGCGAGAGCTGGAAGGAAGCGCGGCGAAGCGGCTCCTTTAAGACCTGCATGCCGAAGGCATTGAACTCACCGATCAAAGGATAATTGACCGACTCAAAGGCATTGAAGGAAACGGTTCTCACCTTCGAGGTTCGGCAGCCCAGAATGAGCTTCTGGTGAAAAACCGTGTAGACACCGCGAAGCATGCCGCTTAAGCCCGCCGTAATCGCACAGCGGAGGTTATCGATGGCGTCCGTTAAGGGCGCGCGGAGCGGAAGCTGGCTTCCCGTCAGAATGACCGGGATCTCAATGTTCTGGAGCATGAAGGAAAGCATCGAGGAGGTGTAGGACATGCTGTCCGTGCCGTGGATAATGACCACGCCGTCGCAGTCCTCTCTGGCCGCCGCGACCAGGTTCGCGATGGCCACCCAGTCCTCCGGCGTGATGTTTGCCGAGTCGAGGGACGCATAGTCCTTTAACTCAAAGGTATGCCCCTCTCCGATCGGACCTATGGTCCGCATGATTTCCTCGAGGTCTATGCCCGGCGCAAGCCCTTTTTCGCTCGGCACCGATGAAAAGGTGCCTCCCGTATTAATCAGCAGCATTTTTTTGCTCATAGCAGCCTCCGTTTTTTGTCATAATGGTTAATTTTAACAAAAGCGTCTTAAAAACTCAATCCGCTGTCCCCGCATTTACCGTCTTCCGTGGAAAAGACCTGCGGTTTGTGCTATCATGCTCTCAAGCCTGAAACAAAAGTCTCTAGTAATCTCAGGGCTTACGAAAGGAGCGATTGCGATGATGAAACTCGTATTGGTACGGCACGGCGAAAGCGAATGGAACAAGCAGAACCTTTTCACCGGCTGGATGGACGTGGATCTCTCGGAGAAGGGCCACGAGGAGGCAAAAGCTGCGGGTCAGCTCTTAAAGGCCGAGGGCTATGATTTCGACATCTGCTTTACTTCCTACTTAAAGCGCGCAATCCACACGCTGAACCACATTCTGGATGAGATGGACCGCGACTGGCTCGAGGTCGTGAAAAGCTGGAAGTTAAACGAGCGCCACTACGGTGCGCTCCAGGGTCTCAACAAGTCCGAGACCGCGGAAAAGTACGGTGAGGAACAGGTCAAGATTTGGCGTCGCTCCTTCTCGATTAAGCCGCCGGTACTGGATCCTTCCGACCCGAGAAGCGCAAAGAAAAACCCGGCTTACCGGGATGTGGACCCGGCGCTGCTCCCCGACTGCGAGAGCTTGGAGACCACGATTGAGAGAGCCGTCCCCTATTTCAACGAAGTGATCCGCCCCGAGATGGAGGCCGGCAAGCGCGTCATCATTGCGGCGCACGGCAACTCTCTCCGCGCACTGGTCAAGTACTTTGACAATATTTCCGAAGAAGACATCATCGGCGTCAACATTCCGACCGGCACGCCGCTCGTCTATGAGTTCGACGATTCCTTCAAGCCCATCCGCCACTACTATCTCGGCGACCAGGAAGCACTCAAGAAAAAAATGGAGGCAGTCGCGAACCAGGGCAAGAAACAGGCATAACGCGGCGAACAGAGAAAAATGCGAAATCTGACCCTACTGACAGACCTGTACGAACTCACGATGATGCAGGGCTATTTTGAAAATGAGGATGTTAATCAGACTGTCATCTTCGACATGTTTTACCGCAACAATCCGGAGGGCAACGGCTACGCGATTTGCGCCGGTCTGGAGCAGCTGATCGACTATGTCAAAAACCTGCACTTCACGGAAGACGAGATTGACTATCTGAAGAGTCTCGGCATCTTTAAGCCCGCCTTCCTCGCGTATCTCAGGGACTTCCGCTTTACCGGTGATATCTACGCGATTCCCGAGGGCACGGTCATTTTCCCGCGCGAACCTCTGGTCAAGGTGATTGCGCCGATTATGCAGGCACAGCTCATTGAAACCGCGCTTCTGAACATCATCAACCACCAGAGTCTCATTGCGACCAAGACCGCGCGCATTGTGCGCGCCGCACAGGGCGACGGCGTGATGGAATTCGGTTGCCGCCGGGCACAGGGACCGGACGCCGCGATTTACGGCGCGCGCGCCGCGATTATCGCGGGTTGCGTGGGCACTTCCAATGTGCTCTGCGGACAAATGTTCCATGTTCCAGTGAGCGGCACCCACGCGCACTCCTGGATTATGAGCTTCCCGGATGAGCTGAGTGCCTTCCGCGCCTATGCGAAGCTCTACCCGGATGCCTGCATCCTCTTAATCGACACCTACGACACGCTGGACAGCGGTCTGCCGCATGCCATTCAGGTCTTCAAGGAACTGCGCGAACAGGGCATACATCCGAAGCGCTACGGCATACGAATGGACTCGGGCGACCTTGCCTACCTCTCGAAAAAGGTCAAGGCAGCGCTCGATGCCGAGGGTTTTACCGATGCGATTATCTCCGCATCCAATGACCTCGACGAGGGCCTAATCGGCTCCCTCAAGGCGCAGGGCGCAACCATCAATTCCTGGGGTGTCGGCACCAACCTGATTACCTCCAAGGATTGCCCGGCATTCGGCGGTGTCTATAAGCTCGCGGCCATCTGGAATGAGCCGGAACAGCGCTTCGAGCCGAAGATCAAGATTTCCGAAAACGCCGAGAAAATTACGAACCCCGGTGATAAAAAGATTTATCGCATCTATGATGCACAGGGCATGATAGTCGCAGATCTCATTGCGCTCGCGGACGAGGAATTCTCTTCGAAGGATCCGCTTCTCCTCTTCGACCCGATTGAGACCTGGAAAAAGACCCTCTTGCCCGGCGGTTCCTATTCAATGCGGGAGCTCCTGGTTCCCGTATTCCGAAAGGGTGACTGTGTCTACGAGTCTCCGTCGGTCAAAGAGATTCAGAACATTTGCCGCCGGGAGCTGAACACCCTTTGGGAGGAATCGAAGCGCTTTGAGTACCCGCATCAAACGTATGTGGACCTCTCACGCAAACTCTGGAATCTCAAGAATAACTTACTGGAGCGGTATCAGACAGGAGCAACGGAACAAGCATGATTCAGGATATACTGCCGCATCGCTACGATGTGAGCTATCACCCGGAGAGAACGCCCGAGCGGCGTTCTTTCCTTGTTTTGGTCTCGCGGGAGGGCGTGCTCTTTGCGGAGCGCGACGGTGCCTTTACCCTCCCGAGATTTTCGGATTTTGAGACGGAGGCTCTGCCCTTCAAGTCCCTCTGTCAGAAGGCACGCTATCTCTTTCAGATCGATCGGGACTACTTTTTCCTCCTGCCGCCCTCGGCGCTTCCCGCCGGAAAACTGGGCGAAGGCTATCGCTTCCTCGGGCCCACGGAGCTCCGCGACTTAAAGCCTCAGCACCTTGCCTTTGCGGCCATCACTTCCACCCAGCTGTACCGCTTTTACGACCAGCGTAAGTTCTGCGGGCGCTGCGGCGAAAAAATGACGCACGCCGAAGAGGAGCGCGCCATGTGCTGCAAGCACTGCGGCCTCATCGAGTACCCGAAAATAAGCCCCGCGGTCATTGTCGCGGTGAAAAACGGCGACCGCCTTCTCCTGACCCGCTACGCAAAAAACGCCTCCGACTATCGCCGGAAGGCGTTGGTTGCAGGCTTTGTGGAAGTCGGGGAGACCCCGGAGCAGGCGGTGGAACGCGAAGTCATGGAGGAGACCGGGCTCAAGGTCAAGAACATACGTCCCTATGCCGTGCAGCCCTGGTCTTTCTCCGACTCGCTGATGCTCGCCTATACGGCGGAGCTCGACGGCTCCGACCGCATACGGCTCGATGAGCGCGAGCTCTGCGAGGCCTCCTTTGTGCCGCGGGAAGAAATTCCCGACAATCCGAGCTCGGCGAGCGTCGCAAACGAGCTCATGCAGCGCTTTCGCCGCGGCGAGCTCTGAGCGCTCTCAGCGCTTATTCGACGCGCTCCGGAATGACACCGTCCCGGTAGGCGGTGAGCAGTTCGTTCAGATCTTCGATTTGCGCCGCAAGCCGCTTGCCGATATCGCTGTCTCCGACCATCACGCGGTAGGGCTCTATCTCAAACTGGTTCGCGCGGGACTCAATGTCGATGTTCTCGCTGAGCACGCGTTCCACCGACTCAAAAGGCATGTGGCTCTTGATGCGCATGCCGTGGGAGTTGTAAATCAGGGTGTAGCCCGCAATGCCTGTGGTCTTATGATAGGCGCGCGAAAAGCCGCCGTCGATCACAATGAGCTTGCCGCCCGCCTTAATCGGGATTTCGCCGTCCGAGACATGCACCGGCGTGTGACCGTTGATGATGTGGGAGAGGTCGGACTTTAAGCCGAACTCCCGCAGTATCATGCGGCTTGTCGCCTCGGAGTCGAGGTAGAGATAATAGGGATCCTGCGGCTCCTTCCAGCTCGATTTGTCGTCCAGGTAACTGCGCTCAAAGGTCTTCACAACGCGGCCGCACATGGGCGATTTCGGGCCGCCCCAGAGATAAAACATAAAGTCCACATAGCGCGCTTCGCCGGTATTAAAGGCGAGGCGCGCCGCTTTTTCGCAGAACTCGAAATAGCTCTTGCCCCGCATGAACTGCCCGAAGAAATTGACCTCCGCCATCTGTCCGTCCTCGGTCAGCGGCACGCAACCGTGGAATAAGAGGTTGTCGTTCATTTTCAGATAGACCCCGCCCACCGCATAGAGGAATTCGATGTGGCGATGAAGCTGCGGACTCTCGCAGAAGGAGCGCTTCAAGTCGTCCATGACTTCCCGCTCTTCCGGCGTCATCCGATAGGGATCGCTCCAGTCGACAGTCGGAAATTCCATGGTGTTCATCGTGTACTCCGTGCCGTCTATCGTGACCGTCCCCTTTTCGGGGTTTACCTTGTCGAGCAGGAGTCTGTCCTGCATCTCGAACTCCGGATGGCGGCGTATCAATTCGCCCTCGGCCTTAAACATCATCACGTTAATGGCCTTCACCATGGCCTTCGCCGGGGTTTCCTCGTAGTACTTCTCGGCAAAAAGCTGGAGGCCACGCAGGGAGACGCCGTAGCCGCTCTCCAGGATGCGGATGTTGTTGTAGCGCACGTTGTTTCGCACCACGTTCGCGATGCAGGCCTCATTGCCCGCAGCCGCTCCCATCCAGAGCACATCGTGGTTGCCCCACTGGATGTCGATCGAGTGGTAGTCCATGAGCAACTCTATGATTTTATCGGCATCCGCACCGCGGTCAAAGAGATCGCCGACAATGTGCAGGTGATCCACCGCGAGCCGTTTAATGAGCGCCGAGAGCGCAATGATGAATTCGTCGCCGTTCTGGATGCCGACAATCGTGTCGAGTATGCGCTCATGGTAGGCAAGCTGATTGCCGTCCTCGTCCGGCAGAGCGTGCAAAAGCTCGTCTATGATGTAGCCGAACTCGCGGGGCATGGCCTTTCTCACCTTGGAACGCGTGTACTTCGAAGAGAGCAGACGGGCTATCTCTATCATCTGCCGCAGTACCTTGCGATACCACTGCGGAGAAATTTTTCCCTCGCTGTGCAGGCATCTCAATTTCTCTTTCGGATAATAGATGAGGGTTCTCAGATCTCTCTGCTCGGTATCGCTTAAGCTGTCCGCAAAGAGCAGCTCAATCTTCTCCCGTATGACGCCCGAGCAGTTGTTCATGATGTGCAGAAAGGCCTCGTACTCGCCGTGAATGTCGCTCATAAAGTGCTCGGTGCCCTTCGGGAGATTCATAATCGCCGCAAGGTTGATGATCTCGGTGCAAACAGCCTGGCGTGTCGGGAACTTTTCCGCAAGTAAACTAAGATACTTCCGCTGATCGTGGTTCATACCGCCTCCTCCTTGAACGAATCACAAAAGCCAAACCGCAGCTAGGTGATGCGATTTGGCTTTTTATCATCCGTATTCTTACTCAACGCTCTCTTGCTTCTTCCGCGGCAACACCCGCAAGGGCAATGTCCGTCCGCGCATACTTATTTTCAAACGAAATCTTCTCTGCGGCCGCGTAGGCTCTCTCGCGCGCCTCGCGTATCGTCTGTCCGAGTGCGGTCACATCGAGCACTCTGCCGCCGTTTGTGACAATGCGCCCTGCCTCGTCGAAGCGAGTGCCCGCGTGATAGCAGTACACATCCGCTTCGCCCTTCAGGCTCTCGAGCCCGGAAATCGGGAAGCCCTTCTCGTACTTCACGGGATAGCCCTTGCTCGCGAGCACAACCGTGACGCAGGCTTTGTCGCAGAACTTGAGTTCGATTTCATCGAGTCTGCCCTCGACGCAGGCGAGCATCACCTCGAGGAGGTCGTTCTCCATGCGCGG
>CAJPKN010000013.1 GCA_905370385.1 Stomatobaculum longum | reverse complement strand
CTCTCGGTGGTCGCCGGATCATTAAAAAAATTTGCGGTAAAGCGGTTGATGACATCCGGGACCAAATCCATAACTCGAGTTACGGCGTCCTGATTTTTTACGTTGACCAACTTGGTTACGCCGTTCTGGATAATCAAAACAGCCGCGGGAGATATTTTGGTGCTCATGCCGCCTGCACCGTTCCCGTCACTGCTTCCCTTCTTATCCGCGAAGGCACCGGTCGCCATGCCGCAGGAGACATCCACCAGCGGTATAATGATGGCATCGCCCGCCTGCTGCGGCGCGCCGACCACGGTTTTCGTGGATATAAATGCATTCATTCCCTGGAACAGTGCCTCCGCCTGTTCCGCAAAACGCTTGTCAGCCATGTACTCCCTCCGTCTTCTGTCTCTTATCCTTTCCGCGAATATGCCGATACACATATCGGAAATCACGGTGAAACCAAATTTGTGCTGCGCCAAATAAAAAAACAAATAATTGCAAATGTCCGCGGAAGGAAAGTTCTCCGGAGAGTTCCTCGCGGTCAAACAGCGGCTCTATCCGCAAACTGTCGCGGTAAAACGGTAATAAGAGGGCTGCCAGAGCGGCACCCTGTCCCGTCACTGCCGGATCCGCAAAGCCGAAGCGCAACTCTCCCGCGATGCGCCGCGGGATCAGTTCCCGCAAAAAGCGAAACAGCTTACTCTTTAAATAGTGCAAAAAGCGCTGTGTCCTCTCGTTCTGAAAAAAATCATATTCCGTTTCCGCTCTTTGGTACAGCTGCTGCAGACGATTCCAAATCGCAGCAAGCTTTCCCTGCTTCCGCTCAGCTTCGGAAGAAGACTCCGCCTTGGCATGTCGGCGCTTTTTCTCTTGCAGCTGTCTATTTCTCTGTCTCTCTTCCGCAGCCTCTAGGGCAGCAGCCGTTTCCGCTTCCGTTCCGTCTATCGGCTCCGGCAAGGCTTCCGTCCCTTTTTCGGTGACGCTTTGCCTCGGCGCGGGATAAACTTCGTTTTCACTTGCGGGCGGCGCTTTGAACTCCGGCTTCTCTGCGTATGCCGATGCTTTCTCGGCATCTCCGTTTGCGATATGCACTGCCTCCTCTTCTTCCTCATGCTCCAGTTGGTAGATGCGGAAACAGAGGAAGTAGAGTTCACCCTTCATTTGTTCCCGATAGGAAAGTTTCAAGCGAAGCAGTGAGAAGAGCCAGGAAACGCGCAACGCGCCGGAGAGTTGTTCCTCGACGCGTTTTCCGTGCCCGCGATAGCAAAACGGCACGAACAATAAAAGCAACAGGATTAGGAGAAGGAGCCCCAACAAAAGCAGAATGAGAAACAGGATTCCCTTAAGTATTGCCGGTATCAAAGCTGGCATCGATATTCACCGCTCCGTTTCTCTCATACAGCTCTGTAATGATGGTCTTTGCAACTTGAAAGGATTCTTTTTTTCCGATTGCTATGCCGATGACCAGAGGATTTTCACGCTGCACAAAATCACGTCGAAATTCGCCTACGGAATAGATATCAATCAATTCGCCGGCTTGTAATGACCCGGTCAGAACATAGACAAGAGGCAAGGCGCCTCCGCGCTGTAGCTTATCCAGGATTTCGCTGCGCCTCGGCGAGGCCAGCGGTCCGGCATACAGATTCGTGGAAATACGCATGTCAGTCCTTACTGTGCTCCAGAATCGTGGCGCGGAGCAGTCGAAGTGCGCTCTGCACGGACTGTGTGCGCACCTCCGATCTGCTCCCGCGGAAGTGATGCTCTTCCACCGTCACACGATCATTCATATAGCAAGCAATGAATACCAGACCGACCGGCTTTTCTTCGTCTCCGCCGTCCGGACCCGCAATGCCGGTAATCGAAACCGCGATATCCGCACTCGCCGCGAAGACGGCACCGATTGCCATTTCTCGTGCAGTCTGTGTGCTCACTGCGCCGTATTTTTTCAGGGTGGACTTACTGACATTCAGAAGGCGCCGCTTCGACTTGTTCGAATAGGTGACATAGCCCTCCTGAAACACTTCCGAAACACCCGGAATGTCCACTAATTTTGCGGACAACATCCCGCCTGTGCAGGATTCTGCGGTTGTGACGATTAATTTGTGCTTTCGGAGTAAGTCGACGCAGGAGTCAGCCAGGCGATCCAAATCAGCCGTGCTGCCGGAATCATAGAGTTCCATGATTATCCTTCCCGAAGAACTTCACGGTTCTTCCAAATATATTCCGCGAGTGAAATTAAGGTCAGTGCGAGCATCAGCCAAACAAAGACTTCTGTGAGCACATTAATCATGCCGTTTCCGTCAGGCCGTATCAGAAGGAGCACAATACAAATCATTTGGCTCACGGTTTTAAGCTTTCCCCAGATTCCCGCAGCAATCACCTTTCCGTGTTCCGCCGCGATGAGACGAAAACCGCTGATGATGAATTCTCGAGCAACCACAGCAATGGTTATCCAGGGCGAGAGCTCCATCAGGCCGACAAAACAAATGAGGGCCGAACAGACCAAGAGTTTGTCTGCGAGCGGATCCATGAATTTTCCGAAATTTGTAATGAGCTGATATTTTCTGGCAATATAGCCGTCCAAAAAATCGGTGAAACTCGCAACCAGAAAAAGGCCGAGGGCAAGCATTCGTGCCGGTGTAGAATCCCCTTCTCGGTAAAGCAGAGCTGCGACAAAGAAGGGAACCATGATAACACGAGCAAGCGTTAGCTTATTCGGCAGATTCATCTTCATAGAGCACTCCTTTTAGATCATACTCGGATGCTTCGGTGACCAGGACAGGGACAATACTTCCGGACATCAACTCGAGGCCGTTTGCCGGGAAAAACAGGTAGCCGTCTACATCCGGCGCATCCATGTAGGTTCGTCCCATATAGACATCCTCTTCGGGAAGATAGCCTTCGACAAATACGTCCAGGCATGCACCGACCTTACGCTGAAGATTTTCGCGAGACACCGCCTGTTGCAATTCCATAATCTCATCTCGACGAGCGGCTTTGATATCTTCGTCGATCTGGCCCTCGAAACCTGCAGCCGGTGTATCTTCTTCCTGTGAATAGGTAAATACGCCAAGGCGTTCAAAGCGCATTTCTTTGACAAAGGAAAGGACACTTTCCTGGTCTTCCTCGGTCTCTCCCGGGAAGCCGCTGATCAGCGTCGTGCGAAGTGCGATGTCCGGCATCGCGGTTCGAAGTTTCCGAATGACGGCTTCCAAATCTGCCCGGGAGGTTCTGCGTCCCATGCGCTTTAACACGGCATCGCTCGCATGTTGAATGGGTAAATCCAAGTAATGGCAAATTTTCTTTTCCGCTGCCATGACATCAATCAACTCATCCGTGATTTCCTCCGGATAACAGTAGAGGATACGTATCCACTGAATGCCGTCGATACGACATAAGCGGCGAAGCAACTCCGGAAGTCGCTTCTCGCCGTATAAATCCATGCCGTAGCGTGTCGTCTCCTGGGCAACCAAAATGAGTTCCTTGATGCCGTCTTCGGCAAGCCGCTCGGCCTCCCGAACCAGTGACTCCATCGGATAACTCCGATAGCCGCCCCGGAGCGAAGGGATGATACAGTAGGTACAGTGTTTGTCACAACCTTCGGCAATCTTTAAATAACCGTAGGAAGCGAGTGAGGTCCGTACGCGAGCGGTCTCGGTCCCGATTGCCGGGAGGCGGCTTAAATCCTCAAACTCCGTAACCTTTTCACCGTCCAAGACACGGTCCAGAACGGCGCTGATTTTATCGTAGGCGGAGGTTCCGACCACCGCGTCTATCTCCGGAATTTCGCGAAGCACCTCATCTTTATAGCGCTCCGCCATACAGCCGGCCATAATGAGCGCCTTTAAATTGCCCTCTTCCTTGTATTGCGCGGCCGAGAGCATGGTCTGTATGCTCTCATCTTTTGCATCGAGGATGAAAGCACAGGTATTTACGATGATAACATCAGCCTCCGCCTGTTCATCTGTGAGAGAGACATCCTCGCGTCTCAGATACCCGAGCATCATCTCCGAGTCCACGAGATTCTTGTCGCAGCCCAGAGAGATCATGCATATTTTCATTCTTCTTCCTGTTCCTGCTTTGCCTGTGTGTCTTCGATGTTCTCCGTTTCGTCTTCCGAAACAATTTTGACCTTGCCCTTGTGGAGCTCTTCAATCGCAACCGAAAGCGGCTTCTTCTTATAATCCGGGACTTCCGCTACTTCGCCGGCAATCAGCTGTCTCGCCCGTTTCGCGGTTGCAATGACAATGGAGTAGCGGCTCTGTACCACCGGCTGTTCGCCCGGCTCAACCTCACTGTTGACAGCATCGATAATCTCTGTATAAGACGGATGTAACATTTATTTCTCCTCCTCTGAATAAAAGCGGTTTAATGCAGCACCGAGTTCTTCGGTAAAAGCGCGGTGACGACACATGCTGAAATGTTGGCTCTTAAGAAGCGCATGCAGGTTATCGACCGTCTCCGAAAGATCATCGTTGACCAGAAGATATTCGTAGTCCGACATCCGGTGACTTTCTTCGGCCGCTCGCTTTAGACGAGCGAGTACCTGTTCTTTGCTCTCGGTCCCCCGACCTGTGAGCCTCTGTTCCAAGCTCTCCGCATTCGGCGGGGCGACAAAGACAAAGACCGCCTCGGGGAAAATATCTTTCACCTTGAGCGCACCCTGAATTTCGATTTCGAGTATCACATCATATCCGGCATCCAACATCTCCTCGACATAAGCCTTCGGCGTCCCGTAATAATTGCCAACGTAGGATGCATATTCAATCAATTCCCGCTGTGCAATCATCTCCTCGAAACGCTCTCGCGTCACAAAAAAGTAATCCTTACCGTCTTCCTCTCCCGCGCGCGGCGCTCGGGTCGTCGCAGACACCGAAAGCCGATAGTTGGGGTGTTGATGCATGAGCTCCCGTATCAAAGTACCCTTGCCCGCACCGGAAAATCCCGAGATTACGACAAGCAGACCTCTTTCTTTCTTTTCTGCCACAGCAATTCCTTCCGTTTCTGCCATTAATTTGATAATCAGTTTATTATATGTCTCCGGAAAGAACAAGTCAAACCTTGCCGCTTCGGTATCACTCTGCTAAAATAAGTATAGATAACATTACTTCATCTTTTGTCATTATCCGCTCCTCTGCATTATCAAATCCCTCAATCTGTTCTGTTTCTACTCTCCGTTTCCATCGGCATATTCTTTGAGAACCGCTTGCCGCAGCTTTCGCTTTCCGCGTGCATGCTCCCGGAAACTTCGGTGCGATCGACCGTTCTTTCGCCATTGCTTTTCTTCGTATTGCTTTGTCCATGCTCTTCCTCTCCGCGCAGCTCTCTTTTCTTTTCTGATTTTTTGTAACGTATATTTCCTGTCTTTTCGTTCAGCTCGCGCATCCTCAATCTACGAAGTAAATTACGATTGAGGATGCCTTGCCGTCATGCGGCACATTTCTGTTTCTCACCTCATCTCTATTTCGGGAGTCACGTATGCTAAAGAAAATTTATGCGGCCGGTCTCATCGGCACCAAAGGCGTTCTGGTCCGCTGCGAAGCGGATGTCGAGCAAGGCTTTCCCACCATCACCTTCATCGGTTCTCTGGCGGCTTCAGTGCGCGAGGCGGCAGATCGTGTTCGCACTGCGCTCGGGAATAGCGGTTTCCGCTTGGAACCGCGCCGTGTTACCTTAAATCTGAGCCCTGCGGAGCTCAGAAAAGAGGGCTGTGCCTATGATGTGCCGATCGCTGTCGCCCTGCTCGCAGCCTACGGGCAACTGCCGGAGCAGCTCCTCACGGATACCTTGTTTGCCGGAGAGCTCTCGCTCAGCGGGGAAATTCTGCCGGTGCGCGGGGTGCTTTCTATGGTACGTTGCGCCGAAGCGGCCGGGCTCAAGCGCTGTTTTTTACCGCTCGAAAACCTGCGCGAAGGAAGTGTAATCGGTGGCATCGACTGCTACGGAGTCTCCACACTCTCAGAGCTCGTTGAACTGCTGCGGGGCAAGAAAGACCTACCCGCTCCCGCCGTTTATGCGGAGAGCAGTCTCTCTTCGGATGATACACCTGATTTTTCGGATCTCGCCGGTCAGGAACTTGTGAAGCGCGCTACCTTGCTTGCCGCAGGCGGGCGGCACAATATCCTGTATATCGGCCCTGCCGGCACCGGAAAAAGCATGATTGCCGCAAGGCTTCCGCACATCCTGCCTGCCATGAGCCGGGAAGAGCGGCTCAGTGTCTCGGAGATTTACAGCATCAGCGGCCTTCTTCCGTCCGACAAACCTCTGATGACCAAGCGCCCTTATCGCTCCCCTCACCACACCGTGACCGGCCTCGCGCTCTCCGGCGGAGGTCAAAAACCGCGTCCGGGGGAAATCAGTCTGGCCCATGAGGGTGTCCTCTTCTTAGACGAGCTCCCGGAGTACCATGCGGCGACGCTTGAAATTCTGCGACAGCCGCTGGAAGAACATCTGGTGCACATAAGCCGGGTCAGCGGAAACTTCACCTTTCCGGCCAATTTTCAGCTTGTCTGCGCCATGAACCCCTGTAAGTGCGGCTTCTGGCCGGACCGCAACCGCTGTCGTTGTACCGAAGCTCAAGTCAGAACCTATCTGAGCCACATTTCTAAGCCCTTGCTTGACCGTATCGACCTCTGCGCCGAGACCGAGTCCGTTCCGTTTTCCGCCCTACAGCGCAAAGAGCGACCGAAAGAAAACCCCGCCATGCAGCGCGCGGTGGAGCGTGTGCGCAATATCCAGGAGCGACGTTTTCAGGGGAGCGGCATTCATTTTAATGCGGAGATGACACCGGCGCAAATCGAAGCCCACTGTTCGCTTTGCAGAGAGGATTCGGAATTTCTGGAGGCACTGTATAATTCCGGTGCCATGTCGGCGCGCGCCTTACATAAGCTTCTGAAAGTCGCACGGACTGCCGCAGACTTTGACGGGGCCCCCGAGATTCAGCGCTCTCATCTCGCAGAAGCGCTTGCCTACCGCTCCCCGGAGGAAAAGTACTGGGGTAGCATCTCAAAATTGGCGCGTCAAACCTTGCATCCCGCGTATCCGAAGAGGCGGAATTGATATGAAACAACGAGCCCTCTACCTGTATCTCTCCTATGCCCTTCGTTTGACGCGGGGGGAAGTTCGAAAACTGCCCGTTGATATACACTCCATCGAGGATTTGTTTACGCTCTCTGCCGAGAGCTCGGATGCCTATCCTGCCGGCATGCGGGATAAACTCTCTCGCCTAGCGCCTTCTCCTGCCGCGGTGGCTGAGGCGTTAAGACAGATTGAGGAGGCCCTTGCCCTGCGCCGTATTCGCTTTCTCACGTCCCGGGATGCGGATTGGCCCTCGCGCTTTCAAACACTTTCGGATCCTCCGCTCTGGCTCTACTTAAAGGGTGAGCTACCTATGGAATACACGCCGACCGTCTCAGTTATCGGGAGCCGAACTGCGAGTTCCTACGGTCTTCGCATGGCAGACTTTATCGCTTCGGAGCTCGCCGCAAAAGGCATAGCCATTGTGAGCGGACTCGCAGCGGGAATCGACAGCCGCGCGGGAGAAGCTGCCCTGGCAGCCGGCGGCAAGAGCTATGCCGTCCTCGGCTGCGGCGTCAATATCTGCTATCCCAAGGAAAACTATGTGCTTTTTTCGAAGCTCTGCGAGGACGGAAACGGAATTCTGAGTGAGTTTCCGCCGGATGAACTGTCCCGTGCTTGGCACTTTCCCGATCGCAATCGGCTCATTGCCGCCCTCGGGGACTGTCTTTGTGTCCTGGAAGCGCGGGAACAACAGAGCGGCAGTTCCATTACGGTCGGATCTGCTTTGGAACAGGGCAAGGAAATTTTCTGTCTTCCGGGTCGCATTACCGACCCCTTGAGCCGCGGCTGCCACGTCTTTATTCAAAACGGTGCAAATTTACTCCAAAGCCCGCAGGATATCGTCGACTATCTCGGTCTGCGTCTTCGCTGTATGTTGGAGCCCCGTGTGCGTTCACCGGAAAAACTCTCCCCGGAAGAGAGTGCGCTTTACCGCCTCATTCAAGAGGAACCCTGCTTTTTAAACCGCCTTTTACAGCGCAGCGGCTACGATATCGGCACTGTCATGCGCTGTCTCTTGAAATTGGAGCTTGAGGGCTATGTGGAGCAGCTTTCCGCCAACTATTACAGCGCCTGCTGACGCAAAAAAGCTGCCGCCTCACAGTGTTATCTGTGAAGCGGCAGCTTTTCCGTTTCGAAATTGAAGCTTGCTCGGATTAGCGCAGTTCTCCTTTTTTACGGATTGTGAGTCCGGTGTCCTCATAACCGTTCGGATTGTTTTTCTGCCATCTCCAGGAGTCTCGGCACATCTCTTCGAGCGTCTTCTCCGTCTTCCAGCCGAGCTCCCGCTCTGCTTTCGAGGGATCCGCATAGCAGGCCGGAACATCGCCCGCGCGGCGCTCCTTAAAGACATAGTTGATCTTCAGATCGTTTGCCTTCTCGAACGCGGTGATGACATCGAGCACCGAATAGCCGGTTCCGGTTCCGAGGTTGTAAATTCTGACCTCAGGCGCATCCTTGACCATCTTCTCAAGTGCCTTCACATGGCCTTTTGCGAGGTCCACGACGTGGATATAGTCGCGAATGCAGGTGCCGTCCTTGGTCTCATAGTCATTGCCGAAGACGCCGAGGCAGACCAGCTTCCCGATTGCAACCTGAGTGATGTAGGGAAGCAGGTTATTCGGCACGCCCTTCGGGTTCTCTCCCATGCGTCCGGACTCGTGCGCGCCGATCGGGTTAAAGTAGCGAAGCAGCATGACATTCCAGTCCGCATCCGCGGTGTGGAGGTCGGTCAGAATCTGCTCAAGCATTGCCTTGGTTCTGCCGTAGGGGTTGGTGACCTCTCCCTTCGGGCACTCCTCGGTAATCGGCACAAAAGCCGGGTTTCCGTAGACTGTTGCGCTGGAGGAGAAGACGATGTTCTTCACGCCGTACTTCCGCATGCACTCGCAGAGCACCAGGGTACCGGTGATATTGTTGTGATAGTACTCGAGCGGCTTATAGACCGACTCACCGACTGCCTTGAGGCCCGCGAAGTGGATGACCGCCTCTATATCTTCTTTGGCAAAGACCTGATCCAGATTCTTCTTGTCCAGAAGGTCCAACTCGTAAAAGCGCAGCTTTTTTCCCGTGATTTCCATCACGCGATTCAGGGATTCCTTACTGGAATTTACAAGGTTGTCAACGACAACAACCTCATAGCCCGCATTCAAAAGCTCAACGCAAGTATGGCTGCCGATAAAGCCGGCGCCGCCGGTCACTAAGATCGCCATAATGAACAGCTCCTCTCTCCAGATATAGACTCAAATTTTGTTTTTTCTCAGTGGTGGAAAAGACGAAGGCCGGTGAAGGCCATTGCAATGCCGTAGCGGTTGCAGGTCTCAATGACCTGGTCGTCCCGAATCGAACCGCCCGGCTCGGCGATGTAGGAGACACCGCTCTTTCTTGCGCGTTCAATATTGTCCCCGAAGGGGAAGAAAGCGTCGGAAGCGAGGGAAACCCCCTTGAGGCCGTCGAGCCAAGCTCGCTTTGCTTCCGGGGTGAAGGGCGCGGGCTTAAGCGTAAACACGCGCTCCCAGCTTCCGTCGCGCAGCAAATCCTCGCTCTCATCGCCGATATAGACATCAATCGCGTTGTCGCGCTCCGCGCGGCTCACTTCGGGGCGGAAGGGAAGCCCCAGGACTTCGGGGGCCTGGCGCAGATACCAGTTGTCGGCTTTCCGGCCTGCGAGGCGTGTGCAGTGGACGCGAGACTGCTGGCCTGCGCCTATGCCTATGGCTTGGCCGTCCAGTGCATAGCAGACCGAATTGCTCTGTGTGTATTTGAGCGTAATCAGTGCAATCAAAAGATCTGTTTTTGCGGATTCCGGTATGTCCTTCGCTTCGGTCACAATGTTATTGAGCAGATCTCCCGTAATCGGGATTTCGTTGCGTCCCTGTTCGAAACTGACTCCGAAGACCTGCTTCACCTCGGTTTCCGCCGGACGATACGAGGGGTCGATTTCAATCACATTGTACTTGCCCTTCTTCTTCTCGCGGAGAATCGCAAGTGCTTCCTCCGTATAGCCCGGGGCAATCACGCCGTCAGAGACCTCGCGCTTAATGAGGCGTGCGGTATCCGCATCACAGACATCCGAAAGGGCAATGAAGTCTCCGAAGCTCGACATGCGATCGGCACCGCGGGCTCTTGCGTAAGCGCAGGCAAGCGGACTCAATTCATCTGCGTCCTCGACCCAGTAGATTTTTTTTAGGATATCCGAGAGCGGGCGTCCGCAGGCAGCACCCGCAGGCGAGACATGCTTGAACGAGGTCGCCGCAGGAAGACCGGTCGCCTCTTTTAATTCACGAACCAGCTGCCAACCGTTCAGCGCATCCAGAAAATTGATGTAGCCCGGGGTTCCGGAGAGTACTTTGACCGGAAGTTCTCTGTCTCCCTGCATAAATATTCTGGCCGGCTTCTGGTTGGGATTACAGCCGTATTTGAGCGTCAATTCTCTCATGTTAAGCCTCCTGCTTCTTTTCGTTGCGGTTTATGAGCACTTCGCGATAGTTTTTGCCTGTTCCGTCCGTTAAGTCCGTTTCGCGCACATAGAGGGATATTTTGTTCTCCGAATCCAGGGCGTCCCAAAGCTTTGCCGCAAACGTATCGAGCTCGTCACTGACGGCAATGCACTTCGGCTCTCCGCAAAAGCTCTGTAACGGATTGCCGTCACCGAGATAGGTGTGAATCAAATGCCCCTCACCGGGGAGCGGGGTTGCATAGTTAAAGTAGAATCGGAGACACTGATCCGGATTCATGCGGTCACTCTTCAGAATACTGAGTTCATAGGAGAAGTCCCCGTCCGCAAATCGAAGCACACCGGAAATACGCGGTGTATAGTTCGGTGCATCCGGCTCAAACTCCCGTGCGCCGAGCGCCTCGGAAAGCGAAAGTCCGCGCCGAAAGCCCTCGTATATGGTATCGGTCTGGTCTCCGTTGCTCACAATCAGGCGGTTCTCCAGACGGCGAACCGGTGCATAGATAATCAACGACGGATCGGAGAGTTTTGCCGGATCGAAGGCCTCTGTGCGTATACCGTCCTCCGTGCGGGAAAAAATACGGTTTCTAGAATTTTCGCTGCGCCCCATGATGAAATAAGCGAGCATAGCCTTTTTGCCGTCCTCGCTTCTCCCGAGAACGATGCCTCTGCCCGGGTAACGATTGCCCCGAAGCTCCTCATAAAGGGAACTTTTTTCCATGAAAAAATCTCCTTCCTGTCTGCGTTATGCATCGCCTGTATCATAACACCCGATGCAAATTCCTTCAAGAATTGCTCTCGGGTCGTGGACTTTTCGGGGCTCGTACTTTATGATTGGGACGACACCATACCGTTTCAACCGGAAGGAGGTTTGTCAAGTCATGAGACATATGCTGAAACCCTTGGATTTTTCCGTAGAGGAAACCGCTGAATTGCTTGCGCTCGCAGGCCGTATTGAAAAAAATCGCTCCGCGTATGCAAAGGTGATGGAAGGGAAAAAACTCGCAACTCTTTTCTACGAGCCCAGCACCCGGACACGCCTCTCCTTTGAGGCCGCAATGTTAAATCTTGGGGGCTCCGTTCTCGGATTCCAGTCTGCCGATGCAAGCTCCGCCAGTAAGGGAGAGAGTGTTGCCGACACGGTTCGTGTGGTCTCCTGCTATGCGGATATCATTGCCATGCGTCACCCGAAAGAAGGTGCTCCCATGGTCGCGAGCGAGTTCTCCGGTGTTCCGATTATCAACGCGGGCGATGGCGGCCATCAGCATCCCACTCAGACCCTGACCGACCTCATGACCATTCAGTCCCTGAAAGGCCGTCTTGATCATATGACGGTCGGACTCTGCGGCGATTTGAAATTCGGTCGCACGGTTCACTCGCTGATTGCCTCCTTAATTCGCTATCCGGGCATACGTTTTGTGCTGATTTCACCGCAGGAACTCCGCATTCCCGGCTATATCCGAGAGGATGTTCTCGAAAAGAACCGAATTCCCTTTGTCGAGGTCGGCAGTCTTGAAGAAGCCATGCCGGAACTGGATATACTCTATATGACTCGCGTACAGAAAGAGCGTTTCTTCAATGAGGAGGACTACATTCGACTGAAGGACAGCTATATTCTGACCGAAGAGAAACTGCGCAGCGCAAAAGAAGACATGTATATTTTGCACCCGCTTCCCCGTGTCAACGAGATATCGGTCGAGGTGGACAAGGATCCCCGCGCGGCGTATTTTAGGCAGGCACAATACGGTGTCTACGTCCGCATGGCACTCATCATGATGCTTTTGGAGGTGAAAGAGACATGTTAAATATCAGCGGTCTTTCGGAGGGCATTGTTCTGGATCATATCAAGGCGGGAAAGAGCCTTGATATCTACTATCAGCTCGGCTTGAACAAACTGGACTCCCAGATAGCAATCATCAAGAATGCACATTCGAAAAAGATGGGGCGAAAGGATATCATCAAAATCGAGGGCAATGTGCTTGACCGGATTGACCTCGAGGTCCTCGGTTACATTGACCACAACATCACTGTGAATATCATCCGCGACAACAGTATTGTCGAAAAGCGGGTGCTGCGGCTTCCGAAAAAGATTACCAATGTGATTCACTGCAAGAATCCTCGTTGCATTACCTCAATTGAGCAGGAACTCCCCCACATCTTCTATCTCGCCGATGCAGAACGGGAGGTATATCGCTGCCGCTATTGCGATGAGCGCTACTCGGACCGTTCCCGTTGAAACAAAAAGAGAGCAGACGCTTCATGCGTTTGCTCTCTTTTGTATACTCAAAAAAAAGACGGGCGATAAGCCGGGTTATGTCGTGGATGATCATCTATCTAGCTGCAACGTTGCCGCTGCAGTCAAGCAACCTACCCGGACAGTGTTGTCTCTCGAGAGAGGCAACCGACGGGCCGCCGATCTGTCCTGTTCGGTCTTGCTTCGGATGGGGTTTACATGTGCCCCGGATGTTACCACCCGGGCGGTGGTCTCTTACACCGCCTTTGCACCCTTACCGGCGTGAAGCCGGCGGTTTATTTCTGTTGCACTTTCCTGGGAGTCGCCTCCACCGGACGTTATCCGGCATCCTGCCCTTTGAAGCCCGGACTTTCCTCACCTGCAGCCTTTCGTCTCTGCAGCCGCGATCATCTGCCCGTCTTTCGAAGGGGTATTATACCACAGTCCTCTCGATTCGTATACAAGCTCTATGCACCGTAGGCACTGCCGCCGATGAACTCGCGGACCAGGGAAGTCGCAGGGATATCCTCGGAAGGGAAGGTCAGGAAATAGCTCAAAAATTTCAGCAAACGTTTTGCCTCAAGGTATGAGGGATGCGTTTCCGGAACACCGAAGAGCAGGGCCTCCGCGTAGGGCTTAAGGGCCGCTGTCTCGTAGGGAAGGGCCGAGTTGAACACATCGTCGGCATTTCCCTGATTCGGGAAAATGTAGCGCTCTTCGCCCGCACTGACCGAAGCCCAGCGCGCCAGACTCTCCGCAGCATCATTTCCGCGCAGCCGTGCATCACGTACAATGCGGCGCAACATGCGCGCATCTCCGGTCGGGATGCGGTTATGCGCATCGAGATTCAGCTGAGTGAGACAGCTCACATAAATCTTGTGTTTTTTCTCGGCGGGGATGGAAAACGAGAGCGCCTCGTTTAAGCAGTGTATGCCTTCGATCAGCAGGATGTCCGAGGGGCCGCAATGTAAATAGTCTCCGCGGTAGTTGCGCTCACCGGCAATAAAATCAAAGCGCGGGAGCTCTATGCGTTCGCCGTTCAGCAGTCTGTTCAAATCGTTGTTAAAACCATCCACATCGAGTGCAGCGAGAGCCTCGAAATCATAGTTTCCCTTTTCGTCACGCGGTGTATCGCTGCGATTCTTAAAATAGTTATCTACCTCGATGGCATGCGGCGTTTTGCCGAGAGCCAGAAGTTGCGTCGCAAGACGGCGCGCAAAGGTTGTCTTTCCGGAAGAACTGGGTCCCGCAATCAACACGATGCGAACTTCGTCCCGGCGGCATATTTTTTCCGCAAGATCGCCGATGCGCTTTTCCATCTGCGCCTCGGCACATAATATCAACTCCTTCATCTTTCCCGCTGCGGCGCGGGCGTTCAAGGCACCTACGGTCTCAATCCCCTGGCGTTCCAGATTCTCCCGGCTCGTTTCCATCGCCTCAAAGATCTTTTGCGCCGGTTGAAAGGACATGAGGGCCATGGGGTCACGACGATTCGGCAATTTCAGCACAAAGCCGTCCTCGTAGGCTTCAAGAGAAAAGGCATTGAGATAAGAGCTGTCCGGCAACATATAACCGTAAAAGTAATCTTCGTATCCTCCGAGCCGGTAAAGATTTACGGAAGAGTGGATGCGAAATCGAAAGAGCTCGGCCTTATCCTTCATGCCGCGCGCCTCGAATAGGCGCACAGCCTCTCTGGTCGGAACACTGCGCTTTTCAATGGGTAGGGCTGCTGCGACAAGCTCCCGCATAGCGGTTTCGAGTCGAGTAAGTTCCTCCCGACTCACACGAGTCTGACCGAGTATGCGGCAGCGGAGAGCACCGCTTTCTTTGTAATCAATCCAAATCTCCTTGTGGGCCTTCCCGTATAAACTGTATTGTGCGGCGAGTAGAAGTAAAATGACACTGCGCTCATAGCACTGAAACCCTGCCTTATCGCGCAGGGTCAAAAATCTTAGCTCTCCCGCTTCTTCTACAGGCGCACCGAGCTCATGCAGCACGCCGTTCAAGGTGGCAAGGAGTATCGGGCTCGAATACTTCTCCTGTTCTTTTTTCGCAAGCTCCGAAAAGCTTGTTCCCGCAGCCACGCTAAGGCATTCTTCCCCGAGTACCAGTTCATAGCTCTTATTCATCTTCATTCCTCAAAGTGCGCAAGACACTCCGTCAATAAGGCGATGTTCTCCCGCACTTCTTCTCGCTTGGCATACACCGATGCACGCTCCGACTGCGGGAGACGCTCCGCAATTTCTTTTTCTTTGCGAAGCCTCTCTTCCATGTAACTGCGAAGCACCGGATCCCGACGCTCCAAAAGCTTCGGACCGAAGCGCCTTGATGCCGGAACGGAAATCCCGTGCGTTAGCGCCTCTCGGTAAGCGGCTTCTCCGTCGCCGTTTTCGCAGACTAAAATCAAGTAGTATTTTCCTTCTTCTTTCAGCATGTGCTCGTCGGTAATCCGGAAGCCCTCCGCTGCGAGATAGTCCCGAAAAGCTTCCCATTCGGTGTGGGGGGAAAAGAGATAGCGTTTTACCCCCTCGCGAAATGCGGGACCCGGTCTTCCGTTTGCACCCAAACCGCGCGTCAAAATGACCTGCATGAGTTCGCCTCCCATGCCGGCAATCAGCACACAGTCCGCCTCCCCGGGCTCCAGCGCGGCAAAGCCGTCCGAAAGCCGCAGCGAAACTTGTTCCGAAAGCCCGAGTTCCGCAATGTGGGTTGCGGCGCGCTTTAGTGGTCCCTCACCGATGTCCATCGCAATGGCGTGAGAGATGCGTCCGGTGAGCAGAAGCTCTGAGGGGACCCAAGCATGGTCTGTCCCGATATCCGCAAGCACGCTCCCCGCAGGGACCAGCTTTGCAAGCGCTCTGAGACGCTCCGATAATTTCAGGCACTCTTCGTCCATGCTCACCTCCGTATGCTCAATTTGAGATGCTGCAACTCGGCTTTTTCTCGCATGGCAGCCTGTAATTCTTCCGCGCTTGTGCTCTGTCGCAATCTTTGATCCGCCGCATCTTTTTTTATGCTGCGGATGCAATCAATGATAGCCCGGTCTCTCTCCTGCGCGGAGAGCTGTTCCGCAAATTGATTCGTATGAAAAATAGCCGCAGCCTGCTTCTCTTTGTCCAAATCCTCCACGTAGTCGTTTAAGAGGGTAGCGATATCCGCCTTCCCCTGTCGCAACGCCGTGAATAGTTTCGTTGCGAGCTCGCGGTAAAAGGGATGCGTAAAATCGCTCTCGGAAATCCAGGCGGAAAGCTGGGAAAAGAGCTGCGGCTCGTCCGCCATAAAGCCGAGCAGTAACTTTTGACTTTTTTCCGAGGCACTTTCCTTCACTTTCTTTCCGGCAGCCGTACGCGTTTCCCTGCGGATTTGCGGCTGCTCGCTGCGCTGTCCCACGCCGGCGCTGCCCATGCGGTTGACCAGATCGCGAAGCGCATCTGCGGGTATCATCTGTTCCCGTGCAACCGCATCGACATAGTTGTTTCGCTCCAGCGGCTCGGAGAAGCTGCAGAGTAGGGCTGCCGTCTCTTGGTAAAAGGCTGTTTTCTCCGCAGGATCCTGTAAATCATGCTGCTTGGCGATGACATCGACCTCCCAGAGCAAGGCATTTCTTGCGTTCTCCGCCCTCTCCGCATAGGCCTCTCGCCCGAGCGCCTTTATAAATTCGTCCGGGTCCTTGTGGGGCTGCATGGAGAGCACCTTCGGCGTAAAACCGGCTCCCCGAAGGAGAGGGATGGCGCGACGAGCGGCCTTGATGCCGGCGTTATCCGAGTCATAACTCAGCACGGCTACCGCGGCGGTCGAGAGGGTCCTCTTTAAGTGGAGTACCTGTTGTTCCGTGAGCGCGGTGCCGAGAGAAGCCACTGCATTGGCAAAGCCCGCTTGGTGAAGGGCAATCACATCCATATAGCCTTCGCAGAGAATCACATGATCCGCGCGTGTGCGGCGCGCATAGTTGAGCCCGTAAAGATTCCGGCTCTTATCAAAGAGTTTGGTCTCGGGAGAGTTTAAGTACTTGGGTTCTCCCTCCCCCATAACGCGGCCACCGAATGCAATCACGCGGCTGTTGCTGTCCATAATGGGGAACATCACACGGTTCCAGAATTTGTCTCTGGCCCCCCGCTCTTCTATCGTCACCAGGCCCGATTCACGGAGTTCCGCATCGGTATAGCCTCTCTGCTTGAGAAAACGGTACAGCTCACCGGGCCGCTTGCTCGAAAAACCGAGCCCGAATTTGCGTATGGTTTCATCACTCAGTCCGCGCTGTCTCAGGTACTGATAGGCATGCTTACCCTCTTCCGTGTGAAGCAACTGATAAAAATGGGTCGCAGCCAGCTTGTGCATCTCGAGCAGACGCTCTTTTAAACTGTGCTCACGTTTTTCCGCCGCACTCGGCTCACGTTCGGGAAGTTGCATCCCCGCACGGGAAGCAAGGAAGCGGAGTGCCTCCGGAAACGACAGATTTTCGTATTGCATCACGAAGCTGATTGCGTTTCCTCCCACTCCGCAGCCGAAACAGTGAAAGGACTGCCGCTCCGGTGAAACCGAAAAAGAAGGCGTCTTTTCCGAATGGAAGGGGCAGAGCCCCACATAGTCCCGCCCGCGCCGTTTGAGTGCCACATAGGACGAAACCAAATCCACAATGTCGCTTCGCTGTCGAACTTCGGCGATTACATCCTCTGAATAATACAAGTCAAACCTGCTTTCTCCAAACCTACTTTCTCAATGAAACAATTCAAAGCACCGTCCAAGCACGCGGCACAAACAGCTCCTGAAATACGCGCACCGCATACTGATCGCTCATCCCTGCGATATAGTCGCAGACCGTTCTCTCGATCGGCTGCTTGCATTCGGACATAAAATATCGATACTCCTCGGGCATCTGCTCCGGATGCTCCAGAAAATAGGAATAGAGGCGGCCTATCATGGCCTCTGCCTTTCCTTCCTCCGCCTTCGGCGCACTGCCGCGGTACACGTGCTGAAAGAGCCAGGCGCGAAGCTGCATCATAACTCGAAAGCGCTCCTCGCTCATACTGACTCTGTCTTCGTTCAGGCTGGTCTCGATGACATCCCGTATCATACAATTCAAGCGGTCTCGCACACTGTGTCCGAGCGCGGCTGTGAACGCGGCGGGGATGTCCTCTTCCCGGAAAATACCGGCGCGAATCGAGTCGTCAATGTCATGGTTGATGTAGGCAATCTTATCCGCGAGGCGAACAACAGCCCCCTCATAGGTGCGCGGGGTGCTGTGCGTTCCGTGATTCTGTATGCCGTCGCGAACTTCCAAGGTCAGGTTGAGCCCGTTTCCGCGCTTTTCCAGGAATTCGACGGTTCTCACACTCTGAATACTGTGCTTAAAACCGCCCGGGCAGAGCCCGTTCAGAACACGTTCTCCGGCATGCCCAAAAGGGGTGTGACCGAGGTCATGTCCCAGTGCGATGGCCTCCGTGAGTGTCTCGTTTAAGCGCAGGCATTTTGCAATGGTGCGCGCAATCTGAGAGACCTCCAGCGTATGCGTGAGCCGCGTGCGGTAGTGATCGCCCTCGGGCGCAAGGAAGACCTGGGTTTTATGCTTCAAGCGTCGAAAGGCCTTGCAGTGCAGAATACGGTCGCGGTCACGCTGAAAGCAGGGACGCAGGTCATCCTCTTCCTCAACCCGATCTCTGCCGACGGAATCTCGACTGAGGGTCGCATACTTAGACAGAAAACGACTCTCCTCCTCTTCCAACTCTTCTCGTATGCTCAAAGCGCTGCCTCCTTTCCGGAACAAGCGACGGTTTTATTCAAGTTTATTCTATCAGAAAAAGCACCGGTGTGCCCGGTGCTTTTCACGTGCAGAGAAAGGGACTTGAACCCTCATGACATTGCTGTCACACGGACCTGAACCGTGCGCGTCTGCCAATTCCGCCATCTCTGCGAACAAAGAGAATTCTACCAGAGAGGCGGAATGCTGTCAATTGTTTTTTTACCTTTTTTCACTCACTTTGTCTTATGTTCCAGCTCACTCAGTTTTTGGTTCATTTTCTGTGCCAATTTTTTTTGCTTGAGGTAAAAACCGAACCAAATGCCAAAGGCAATCAAAAGTTGTTCTGCGGCTATCTTGGCAATCCCAAGGAAGCCCTGCTCGCGTGGAATCCAGCCCACAACCCATGAGGTAAGCAACAAGACAATACACCCGATTCCCATATGAATCATAATTTGTACGGGAAGAGACAGTTGCTCTCTCTCATAGACAAGCGCCGGCAAGCCGAAACCGAGTCCTACCACCAGTGTGCCCAATGCCATCTTGGTAAAACCGTAGTGATACAGAGCCGTTGTTCCGCCGTTGATACAATCAAAAATGACTCCGGTCAGCACAAACATAATTGCCGCAAAACCGATACCGTACAGAGCGGATGAAAATAACGTATGCTTCTGTTCTTTCATGGAACCGACCTCCTCCTTTATATCCCCAAATAGCGTTTAAATGCGGGCAAATATTTTCTCGAAATATAATCCCGCTGCCCGTTTTTCATAACCAGAACCATGACGCCGCCGAGGCTCGGTGCGACGTAATCGAGCAACTGCAGATTGATGATGGTGCTCTTTGAGATGCGCATGAAATCCGGACCGAGCAGGGCCTCCAATTCATAGAGCCGTTTGCCGCTTCGGAACTGTCTTTTTTCACCGTAAATGACCGCTTTCTCCGCCTCCACGCGAACCAGATAAATTTCTTCCGGATGGAGCATCACAATTTTTTCGTCTTCACCCGCGGAGATCAGTGAGGCTCTCTCCTCGGATAGCAGCGCCGCGACACGTTGTACTTCGGCTGTGACTTTGCCCGTGTGAATCACAGCAAAGGGGACATTCAACTCCGGCTGTAATTTGATTTCGACCTTCATCGGTTCTTCCCTCCTTTCTCTGTATCCCAAGTATAGCGAACGCGTGCATTCCTGTCCCGGTTTTTCGGCCAAGAGGCGCTTTCCGCAGGGTAAGAAGCGCAACCGGCACTTCCACTTACCGCGGACAAAAAAACAGACCTCTGCCGCTCCGTTGCCGGAGGCAAAAGTCTGTTATATTCAAATGCCTGTAAATTATGCGATAGCCTTCTTTGCGGTCTCAACGAGCTTTGCAAAACCCTCTGCGTCGTTGATTGCAAGCTCGGCGAGAACCTTACGGTTCAGGACAATCTCAGCCTTCTTCAGACCGAACATGAACTTCGAGTAGGAAATCTCGTTCATTCTGCAAGCCGCGTTGATTCTTGCAATCCAGAGCTGACGGAACTGTCTCTTTCTCTGCTTTCTGCCCTCGTACGCCGTGCTCAGCGCTCTCATGACAGTCTGCTTAGCAATTCTGTACTGCTTGGAACGTGCGCCTCTATAGCCCTTAGCGAGCTTTAAAATTCTGTTGTGCTTTGCCTTTGCGTGCATCGCGCCTTTCACTCTTGCCATCTTGCTTCCTCCTTCTTCACGTCAAGTCCGATTATAAATACGGCAGGATCTTCTTCATGACCTTCGAGTTCGTGCTGTCGGTCACGATGTCTTTTCTCAGATTTCTCTTGCGCTTCGTGGACTTCTTCGTCAAGATGTGAGACTTGTACGCCTTGTTCCGAATCAGCTTTCCGCTACCGGAAACTTTAAAACGCTTTGCTGCTGCTCTGCTTGTCTTTACCTTCGGCATGATACTTTCCTCCTTAGTTCTTCTTTGCGCTCATAAACATGACCAACGTTCGGCCTTCAACCTTCGAAGGCTTGTCGATCACGGCGATATCAGCGAGGGACTTCGCAAAATCATCCAGAATATATCTCGACTGGCTCATGTGCGACATCTCTCTTCCGCGGAAGCGCAGCGTTACTTTTACTTTGTTGCCCTTCTCCAGAAACTTTCTGGCAGCATTGGTTTTTGTGGCCAGATCATTCGTGTCGATATTGGGGGACAAACGCACTTCCTTCAATTCAACAATCTTTTGCTTCTTCTTGGCTTCCTTGTCTCTCCGTATCATCTCATAGCGATACTTCCCGTAATCGATGATCTTGCAGACAGGCGGCTTTGCCATCGGGGAGATGCAGACCAAATCCAGTTCTGCTTCATCCGCAATTTTCTGAGCGTCCTGCGAGGACATAATTCCAAGCTGCTCTCCGTCTGTCCCGATGAGACGAACCTCACGGAAACGTACCTGTCCGTTAACCAATGACTCGCTGATAGCTGAACACCTCCATTTATGCTGCAGCTGCTGCTGCAATAAAAAAGACATGGCAGCAGTTCCTGCCATGTCTAAAGTAAAGGTCATCAAAAGAAAAGATGAATCCACTTTATGAACCCGGGTCACAGATATGTGCCAAGGTGAGGCAAGCCTGCTTTCTTGATAAGTACAACGTTGATAGTATAGCGATACTTCCGAACTCTGTCAACACTTTTTGCAATGAAAGCTGCGCTTTCATCACGCATTCGTTTTGCATCGAAAGCCGGAGGCCGGAGTTGCATTCCTTCGACAGTATATACCAAAAATGCGAACAACGCAAAAGGAGCTGTGCCGCCGCACAGCCCCTTCTGTCTTACTGCTCTTCTCTCTTTCTCCGGACCGCAAAGCCTGCGAGCAGGAGTCCGAGTGCCGCGCCTCGCAAACCGTCCGCAGCAGCTGCCTCACCGGTCTTCGGGAGGCGACGCGCCTTGGAACGGTCGCTTTCTCCCTGCGCGGAACGCATTTTGCTTCCCGTGCGGCTCGTTGCGCGATTCGTTGCACTGCTTGTCGCAGCATTGTTCTGCCGGTTCGGCTCTGTCGCCTGAGAAGACTGCATTGCCGTACCGGATGTATCCGCACCGTCTGCGGTGGAGGAAATTCTGCCCGTCTGCGATGCGAGCTGCGCTCCGTTGTTGAGACCGGTGCCGTTGTTGCTGTTACCGCTGCCGTTATTGCCGTTACCGCTGCCGTTGTTGCCGTTACCGCTGCCGTTGTTGCCGCCGACAGTGCCGCGTCCGCCGGAGACGCCCCTGCCGGAGCCGCCACCGGAACCGCCACCGGAACCACCACCGGAACCGCCGCCGGAACCGCCGATGTTATCGGTATCCTGGTCTTTCTGGTAGAGCGCCACCAGCATGATATCCCGCGTGGTTCCGGCCGGAATCTTGTTGATGAACTTGCCGCCGACCTGTTGCCAAGTCCAGAATCGAACGCCGTCTTTCACCGTGCCGAGGAGGGAAATCTCATCCTCGATGGTAAAACTGCTCGGGTTCTCCGCGTTGTTGATGCCGCCCGCCGTGTCATAGATGATACGATAGCGAATCGGCTCCCAAACCGCTCGGAACGTCACATCGCCGTCGCTCTCCGCCGGAATTCCGTTGTCCGCTACGCCCGGAGCCGAGCTCTTCTCCCAGCGGACAAAGGTGTAGCCCGCTCGGGACGGCGTCGGCAGCGTAATAGCCGCATCCTCGATGGTATAGGAGGTCGGAAGGTTCGAAAGGCCCTGAATCGGACTGTTGCCGGTCTCTCCGAGCTCGAAGCGTATGCCGTAGTGGTTAACCGTCCATCCCGCAGTAAGCGTCAGGTTACCCGTGGTTCCTTCCGGAATGCGCGTGACCGGCTGGCCGTTTACGAGCCAGGTACCGGTATAACCGCGGCGTACCGGCGGATCTAAGTTGATCTCATCCTCTACCGTAAAGTTCGGGACATTGCCTGCCGGGGAAGTCGGCGTACCGATGCCGCCGCCCGGATTGAGATCATAGCTCATGCTGTACGAAGTGAGCGACCACTTTGCATAGTAGGTCTTCGGCTCTGCGTCATGTGTATGCAGAGTCGTAATCGGCGCGCCCGTGAAGGCGGCATTGTCATACCAGCCGAGGAAAGTCGCTCCGTTTCTTGTCGGAACCGTAAGTGCAAAATCCGCATCCTCGACGGTGTAGCTCGTCGGTCCCACGGTGCTTGCCGGACTTGCGGGTCTGTCGTTCAACACATAGCTGATCGGATAGACACTCGGCTGACTCCACTTCATGTAGAAGTGTTTGTCCTCGAGATCCCGAACTCGAAGTTCCGTCACGGGATGTGTGAGTGCCGCATCGTCAAACCAGCCCTCAAAAGTGTAACCGGGACGGGTCGGCGCTGCGAGCGTAAAGTCGGAACTAAGGACGGTGTAAGATGTCACTGTGTTCGGGTTCGTCGCCGGATTTGCTGCTGTGTCGTTTGCGTGGTAGTAAATCTGATAACTGTTCGGGCTGCTCCAACGTGCATAGAAGTGACGATTTGTCGCATCCATGCTGTGCAGCGTTGTGACCGGTGTTCCCGAAAGGCCGGGGTTATCATACCAGCCGAGGAAGGTGTAGCCCGCACGCGTTGCCGGCGCAAGCGCAAAGTCCGGATCGAGTACCGTATAGCCGGTGACTGTATTCGGATTATTTGCCGGATTCCCCGCCGGGGTAGCATCGTTCAGATCCCAGTTCACCGTATAAGTCTTCGGCGCACTCCACTTAGCATAGTACTGTTTATTCTCTGCGTCCATGGTGTGTAAGCTCGTGACCGGGGTACCGGTGAATGCTGCGTTATCATACCAGCCCTCAAAGTCATAACCAGTTCGCGTTGCGGGATTGATTGCAATATCCGCATCCAGCACGGTATATGTTGCGACCGTGTTCGGATTCGTTGCCGGGTGTCCCGCCGGTGTGCCGTCGTCCAAGTTCCAGTTCACCGTGTAAGTCTTCGGCGCACTCCACTTTGCATAAAACTGCTTATTCGACGCATCGCCGGTCCGGAAGCCTGTGACCGGAGGCCCGGTGAATGCCGGGTTATCGTACCAGCCCTCAAAGTCGTAGCCGGTGCGTGTCGCCGGAGCCAAGGTGACATTCGGATCCAATACCGTATAGCTTGTCACTGTGTTCGGATTGCTTGCCGGATGACCTGCCGGTGTGCTGTCATTTAGATCATAGTTCACTGTAAAGCTTAGCGGTGCGCTCCACTTTGCATAAAACTGCTTCGGGCTCGCATCCGTGGCCGAGAACGAAGTGATGGCCGTTCCGCTGAACGCGGGATTGTCATACCAACCGTCAAAGGTATAGCCGTTTCTACTCGGGGGAAGGAGGTTGATGTTGCCGCCGCCGTTTGTAAGCACGTCGTAGCTCGTCGGGTTGGCAGCCGGATTGTTTGCCGGGTGCCCCGCCGGTGTGCCGTCGTTCAGCTGATAGCCGATCGGGTAGGAAATCGGCGTGCTGTCCCACTTTGCATAATACTGTTTATTCTCGGCATCCATGGTGTGCAGCGTTGTGACCGCTGTTCCGGTAAATGCGGGGTTATCGTACCAGCCAAGGAAGTTAAAGCCTGTCCGCGTTGCCGGCTGAATCGCGACATCCGCATCCTCAACGGTGTAAGTTGCGACCGTGTTCGGATTGTTTGCCGGATGTCCCGCCGGAGTACCGTCGTTCAGGTTCCACTGCACCGCAAAGCTCTTTGCCGGACTCCACTTTGCATAGTACTGCTTATTCTCGGCATCCATGGTGTGAAGGTTCGTGACCGGGGATCCCGTAAACGCAGCATTGTCGTACCAGCCGAGGAAGTCATAGCCTGTCCGCGCTGCCGGCTGAATCGCCACGTCCGCATCCGTAACGGTATAGCTTGTGACCGTGTTCGGATTGTTTGCCGGGTGTCCTGCCGGGCTACTGTCATTCAAGTTCCAGTTCACCGTGTAGTTCTTCGGCGCACTCCACTTTGCATAGAAGTGCTTATTGACCGCATCGCTGACCGGGAAGCCCGTAATCGGCGTGCCGCTGAATGCAGCGTTGTCGTACCAGCCCTCGAAGTCATAGCCGGTCCGTGTTGCCGGAGCCAGGGTAACGTTCGGGTCGTGCACGGTATAGCTTGTCACCGTGTTCGGATTGGTCGCAGGATGTCCCGCGGGTATGCCGTCATTCAGGGTATATGCGACCGCATAGTTATTGGGCGCACTCCACTTTGCATAGAAGGTCTTGGCCGCCGCGTCCATGGCCGGGAAACTTGTGATCGGCGCACCGGAGAAGGCAGCGTTGTCGTACCAGCCCTCAAAGGTATAGCCGTTCCTGAGCGCCGGCAAGAGGTTAATATTACCGCTGCCGTTTGTGAGCACCGTGTAGCTTGTGAGGTTCGCTGCCGGATTGGTCGCCGGGTGTCCCGCGGGCGTGCCGTCATTCAACACGTAGTGAATCGGGTAGCTGTTCGGCGCAGCACTCCACTTCGCGTAGTAGTTCTTATTCTCTGCGTCCATGGTGTGCAGGCTTGTGACCGGCGTCCCCGTAAAGCCCGGATTGTCATACCAGCCTTCAAAGGTATAGCCGGTCCGCGTTGCCGGATGCACGGTGATATCCGCGTCCTCAACGGTGTAGCTTGCGACTGTGTTCGGATTGTTTGCCGGGTGACCCACAGGGGTGTTATCGTTCAGATTCCACTGCACCGTATAGCTCTTTGCAGCGCTCCACTTTGCATAGTAGTGCTTATCGGCCGCATCGTTCGTCGGGAATCCCGTAATCGGCGTGCCCGTAAAGCCCGGGTTATCGTACCAGCCCTCAAAGTCATAGCCGGTCCGCGTCGCAGGTGCCAACGTGACATTCGAATCGAGCACGGTATAGCTTGTGACCGTGTTCGGGTTGGTCGCCGGGTGACCCGCAGGCGTGCCGTCATTCAGCGTATACTGCACCGTATAGGAAAGCGGTGCGCTCCACTTCGCGTAGAAGGTCTTGGCCGCCGCATCCATGGCCGGGAAGCTC
>CAJPKN010000012.1 GCA_905370385.1 Stomatobaculum longum | reverse complement strand
ATATCGATCTTTTCAAGAGCCAGAATATTGACGCGGTTATTTTGCCTCACGCCATTGATATGCCGTTCATTCAGAGCCTCGAAGCAAAGAATAAGGACTTAAAATTCCTTCGAATCGACGCGGATTTAAACGAGGCTCTGTGCGAGAAAGAAGAAGCTGCGGATGAAGCGAGTGAGACCAGAGAAAAGGCGCTTGCTTCGGCGGTGCAAAAGGCCATCGGTGAGGCGGCTCCGCAAGTGAAACTTGAAAGCTTTAAAAACGCGGAGGTTGCGGCAATGCTCACTCTCTCCGAGGAATCCAGACGCATGCAGGACATGATGCGGCAGTACGGCATGGCTGACAGCGAGGGAATGTTCGGTGCGTCCGGGGCCACGCTTGTCTTAAATCGTAAGCATCCGCTGGTGAAGTACTTACAGGAGCAGGTTGTGGTGCGAGACGGCAGCGAAGCTGAGGAGACAGCACACGAACATGCGGAAGTCGAAGTGCATGAAAGCGCGGAGCGTAAGCCAAAAACCAAGGGACTCACAAAGCAGCTCTGCGAACAACTCTACGATCTTGCCTGCATTCAGCAGGGCACACTCAGTCCGGAGCGAATGAAGGCATTTATCGAGCGCAGCAATGCACTGATGGAAGCACTTACAAAATAAACTTGTGCTTTTCCTTGCCTTTCGGATACAAACGTGATAGAGTTTAAACGTACATAGGTAAACGACAGAAGTGTGGGCCGGGCGGTCCACACTTTTTATGTCATGCTGAGAAGGAGGTTTTCTTTGGGAAAGCGCGAAGGCTATGTGGAGCGTACCGAGAACTTTCTCGCTGCGCTGCAGAATGAGAAAGCATTTGAAGTGGTGGACGTCGATTATGTGAGGGAGGCGGGCACATGGTATCTGCGCATTCTCTGTGATATGCCGGGCGGCATCGGAATCGAGGATTGTGCGGAAATCAGTCGCGCAGTCTCCGCTTGGTTGGATCGGGAGGATTTTATTCCCGAAGAGTATATTCTTGAGGTGAGTTCGCCGGGGCTTTCGCGAAGTCTGAAAAAAGAGAAAGATTTGGTGCGCGAGCAGGGCAAAGATGTGGAAGTAAAACTCTTTAAGGCCAAGGACGGTCAAAAGGAGTTTTCGGGCGTATTGCTCGGTCACACGGAAGATACGCTGACAATTGAGACTGAAGAAGGCGAGAAGAGCTTTCTTCGCAGTGAAATCGCAGGCATACGCCTGGCGCCGAAATTCTGAGAGCATAGGGGAGGACACGACAAAGATCATGAAAAAAACAAGTAAAGAGCCGATTGAGAGCGGCAATGAGCTGAAGGAGGCGATTGAGCTCCTCGAGAAGGAAAAAAATATCAGCAAAGACTCCTTGCTCGAAGCCATTCAAAATTCGCTGCTCAGTGCCTGCAAGAATCACTTCGGTACCTCTGACAACGTAGAGGTTATCATGGATCCGGACAGTTGCCGCTACCGCGTCATTCAGAAGAAAATCGTAGTAGAGGAAGTTCCGGAGAAGGTGCGCGCGGAAGAGAAGGCGATGTATATTTCTCTTGCGGAAGCGAAGATGATCGATCCGAAGTACGAACTTGAAGACATCGTACCGATGGAAGTTAAGTCGAGAGAATTCGGGCGCATTGCGACGGGCATCGCAAAGAACGTGATTTTACAGAAAATCCGTGAGGAAGAGCGCAAGGTCATTTATAACGATTATTTTGAAAAAGAACATAATCTGGTGACCGGCGTCGTACAGCGCCTTAATGTGAACGGCAACGGAATTTCCGTGAGCCTCGGCAAGTGTGACACCGTGCTGCCGGAGTCGGAGCAGGTAAAGGGCGAGATTTTCCGTCCGACCGATCACATCAAACTTTATGTGGTCGAGGTGAAAGACGCGCCGAAGGGGCCTCGCATTTCTGTTTCGAGAACGCATCCGGATTTGGTGCGCTGCCTGTTCGAGCAGGAAGTCAGTGAGGTTAAGGACGGAACGGTCGAGATTAAAGCCATTGCGCGCGAGGCCGGTTCCAGAACCAAGATGGCGGTCTATTCAAACGATGAAAACGTGGATCCGGTCGGTGCTTGCGTCGGCATGAACTACGCGCGTGTGAGTGCGGTTGTCGATGAGCTGCACGGTGAGAAAATCGACATCATCAAATGGGACAACGATCCTGCGCTTTTGATTGAGAATGCGCTGAGCCCGGCGAAGGTTATTCTTGTACTTGCGGATGAAGAGGACAAGGAAGCCATTGTCATTGTCCCGGATTACCAGCTTTCGCTTGCAATCGGCAAGGAGGGACAGAATGTCCGCCTTGCGGCAAAGCTGACCGGTTATAAGATCGATATCAAGTCGGAGACCCAGGCGAGAGATGAGGGACTCTTCGAGGAGTACGGCATCGATTACCAGACGGGAGATGTGACAGGCGACGAAGAGGGGCAAACCGGCGAGGAGGCGTGACGCGTGAAACAGGAGACGATGCGCAGCTGCATCGGCTGCGGCGCGAAAAAGCCAAAGAAAGAATTGATTCGTGTTGTGCGGCAGCAGGGTGAGACCGAAAGCGAGATTCGCTTGGATTTCACCGGACGCAGCAACGGCAGAGGCGCTTATCTCTGCCGGGACAATGCATGCCTGAAGCGTTGTCAAAAGACTCGCGGGTTGGATCGCGCGTTTCGGGAGCATGTCAATGACAGTGTTTATGCCGCACTTGAAAAGGAGTTCACAAAACTGAATGAAGGACATGGGGAAGCAGACGGAGCATTTAAAGCTTAAGGTATTGCGCGCACTCGGCATGGCTCAGCGCGCGGGAAGACTCGCCAGCGGCGAGTTCATGACAGAGCGGGAGATTCAGTCTTTTCGCGCGACCCTCGTGATTGTCGCGGAAGATGCATCCGAGCAGACCAAAAAGAAGTTCCGGAATAAGTGCGAGTTTTATGAAGTTCCCTTTGTCTGTTTTTCAACCATGGGGGAGCTAGGAAAAGCAATTGGCAAGGAGCAGCGGGCTTCGCTTGCGTTCTGTGACGAGGGATTCACAAAGGCGGTTCTAGCATTATTAGAACAGATCGGAGGAGAGCAAGATGAGAGTTAACGATCTGTCAAAAGAAATCGGCAGAAGCAACCGAGAGGTGCTGTCCTTTCTGGAAGAGAAGGGCGAGAAAAAAGCACCCATGTCCAATGTGACGGCGGAAGAAGCCGACATGATTCGAAATCATTTTAAGCCGAAAAATACGGAGGCAGTGAGAGTGGATAAAAGCAAGACACAGCAGGATACGGCGGAGAGAGCCGAGATGCAGGGTGAACAGCCCAAGAAGAAAAAGAAGTTTACGGCCGTGTTCCGTCCGGAGAACGCACAACAGATTCGTGTAAAGGGTGCCGCACCGGAGGGAGCAAAGGCTGCTGAAAAGCCGGCACAGGAAAAGCCGGCGGATAAGCCGAAGGATAGTACGGAGAAGAAGGCAGAAAGCGTCGTGCCGCAGCAAAAGAAGAGTGAGGATTCGCGTCCGCCGGTCAAGACTGCGGTTTCGAGCCGCCTGCCGCAGGGTAGAAGTGCGGAGGAAACCAGACTTGCGATTCAGAGCCGTTTGAATGCACTCGGCAACAGCGGACCGCGCAACGGCGGACAGCAGCGCCAGGGCGGCGGTTACGGCAATCGTAACGGTCAGGGCAACGGCGGTTACGGCAACCGAAACGGTCAGGGCAACGGCGGCTACGGCAATCGCAACGGCCAGGGTGGCGGTTACGGCAACCGCAACGGCCAGAGCGGCGGCGGTTACGGCAATCGTAACGGTCAGGGCGGCGGAAGTTACGGCAACCGCAACGGCCAGGGGGCAGGCGCACGTCCGGGCCAGGGCGGTTTCAGTGCGCGTCCGGGCCAGGGTGGCGGCAGTTACGGAAATCGCGGCGGCGCCCAGGGAGCCTCTGCCTCCGGCGACAGCGCACTGGTGAAGAAGACGGTCTCCAGCAGACCGAATAAGAACAACTTTAAGGACAAGAACGACAAGCGCCATAAGACTGAGGACGGATTCAAGTCCGGCAGCAGAACCGGAAAGGCAACGCGCCATCCGTTCATCATGCCGGAGAAGCCGAAGGCCGAGAAGGTAGAAGAGGAAATCAAGGAGCTGATTCTTCCGGACACCCTCACCATCGGTGAACTCGCAAAGATGATGAAGCGCCCCGCTTCGGATCTCATCAAGAAGCTCTTTGCCAAGGGCGAGATGTACACGATGAATTCCGAGATTGCCTATGAAAAGGCAGAGGAGATTGCGCTCGAGTACGAGATTCTCTGCACGCGCGAGGAGAAAGTAGATGTTATCGAGGAGTTGCTCCGTGAGGACAATGAAGATCCGAACAAGATGGTGCCCCGTCCGCCGGTTGTTGTCGTCATGGGTCACGTTGACCACGGTAAGACTTCGCTTCTCGATGCCATCCGTAAGACTTCGGTCACAAGTCGCGAGGCGGGCGGCATTACCCAGCACATCGGTGCATACCAGGTCAAGGCGCACGACAGACTGATTACCTTCCTCGACACACCCGGCCACGAGGCCTTCACGGCAATGCGTATGCGCGGTGCCGAGGCAACGGACATTGCGGTTCTGGTTGTCGCTGCGGATGACGGCGTCATGCCGCAGACGGTTGAGGCAATCAGCCATGCAAAGGCTGCCAATGTAGAGATTATTGTGGCTGTCAACAAGATGGATAAGCCGGATGCAAACATTGAGCGCGTCAAGCAGGAGCTCATGAAGTATGAGCTGGTTGCGGAAGACTGGGGCGGCGATACGATTATCTGCCCGATTTCCGCGAAGACGCACGAAGGTATCGATAACCTTCTCGACATGATTCTTCTCACGGCAGACGTGAAGGAACTCAAGGCAAACCCGAACCGCAACGCAAGAGGCCTGGTGATTGAGGCACAGCTTGACAAGGGCAAGGGACCCGTCGCCACGATTTTGGTTCAAAAGGGAACCTTGCATGTGGGTGACTATGTCGCAGCGGGTGCTTGCTCCGGTAAGGTGCGTGCAATGCTGAATGACAGAGGTATGCGCGTCAAGGAGGCAAAGCCCTCCACACCGGTTGAGATTCAGGGTCTGAACGCCGTGCCGAATGCAGGTGAAATCATGGTTGCCATGGACACGGATAAAGAGGCGAAGGATTTCGCGGCGACCTTTATCTCCGAGGGCAAGAATAAGCTGATTGAAGAGACCAAGGCGAAACTGTCTCTCGACGATGTCTTCGGGCAGATTAAGGCCGGCGAGATGAAGGAACTTCCGATCATTGTCAAGGCGGATGTGCAAGGTTCTGTCGAGGCAGTCAAACAGTCGCTTTCCAAGCTTTCGAATGACGAAGTGCAGGTTAAGGTGATTCACAGCGGTGTCGGTGCGATCTCCGAGTCGGATGTGGCGCTTGCGAGTGCAAGTAACGCGATCATCATCGGCTTCAATGTGCGGGCGGATGCGACGGCTAAGTCGACCGCGGAGCATGAGCAGGTTGATCTTCGTCTCTACAAGGTCATCTATCAGGCAATCGACGATGTGGAGCGCGCGTTGAACGGAATGCTTGCGCCGGTCTACGAGGAGAAGGTCATCGGACACGCAGAAGTCCGCGCAATCTTCAAGGCTTCGGGCATCGGAACCATTGCGGGCTCCTATGTTCTCGACGGTAAGATTCAGCGCGGCTGCAAGGCACGCATCACGAGAGGCAAGGATCTTATCTTTGAAGGCGATCTTGCTTCGCTGAAGCGCTTTAAGGACGATGTCAAGGAAGTCGCGACGGGTTATGAGTGCGGTCTCGTCTTTGAGAAGTTCAACGATCTTCAGGAGGGCGATCAGGTCGAGGCTTATGCGATGGTCGAGGTCCCGAGGGATAAAGCATGAAAAAGGGAAGTATTAAAAACACAAGAATTAACGCAGAGGTGAGAAAGGAGATTCAGAATGTCGTGATGAACGGCATTAAAGATCCCCGCGTCTCTGCGATGACCACCGTGACCGACGCGCGTGTCACGGCGGATCTTCGGTATTGCACGGTCTATGTAAGCGTGCTCGGCAGTGAAGCGGAGGCAGAGGAGACACTTGCGGGGCTGAAGCGTGCGGCGGGATTTATCCGCAGCGAGCTTGCCCACAGTGTGAATCTTCGCATCACGCCGGAACTCAAGTTTGTCTTGGACGAGTCCATGGCTTACGGAGCTCACATAGACAAGGTGTTGGAAGAATTGCATCTTTCCGACACGGAGAAAACAGAAGAGGACTGAATATGGACCAGGTTTTGAAGGAAAAACTCGGACGGGCGCAGACGATTGTTCTGATGGGACATGTGCGCCCCGATGGGGATTGTGTGGGCTCGGTGCTCGCGCTCTACCTTTATCTCAAAAAAAACGAGCCGTCCAAAAACGTCACTGTTTGTCTGGAAAAGCCGCTTGAGAAATTCAAATATCTCAGCGGCTTTTCTGAGATTGTGAGTGACGCGGACGCGGTGCAACACCCGGATCTCGCGATTGCACTGGATGTCTCCGACAAGGGAAGGCTCGGCGGTTTTACGGCCTTATTTGACCGTGCCGCGGATCAGCTGAACATCGACCATCACATCACGAATCCGCATTTTGCGGCGACCACCATCTGCGATCCCTCGGCGAGCTCCACCTGTGAGCTGCTGTATACCCTGCTCGATGCCGAGCGTATCGATGCGGAAATCGCTGCGGCGCTCTATACCGGAATTGTGACAGACTCCGGGGTCTTTAAGTACAGCTCGACTTCACCGCGCACCATGAATATTGCGGCCGAACTCATTGCAAAAGGCATTCCGTTCGGCGAGATTATAGACGGTTCTTTTTACCGTAAGACCTATGTGCAGAATAAAATTATGGGGCTTGCGCTTCTGAATGCCGTGGAAAACGCGGACGGCACTGTGATTTATGCGATTATCTCCGCGGAAGAACAAGCACGTATGGGGACCGTGCATGCGGATCTCGATGGGATTTCCGAGCAGCTGCGCCTCACGGTCGGCGTCAAGTGTGCGGTGCTCTGTTCCGAAATGGAGCCCGGCAGTTGGAAGCTGTCGCTCCGCTCGCTGGAGCCGATCGATGTTGCGGCCATTGCGATGATGTACGGCGGCGGCGGGCATGTACGCGCGGCTGGATGCACCATTGTGGGCAAGCGCCCCGAAGAAATTATGGAGGAAGTGGTTCGCGCGGCGGAGGCTCAAATGCATGTTTAACGGTATCCTGAATGTGCGGAAGGAAAAGGGCTTTACCTCGCACGACGTTGTCGCAAAACTCCGCGGAATTTTGCGGCAAAAAAAAATAGGGCACACGGGAACCCTTGATCCCGCAGCGGAGGGTGTTCTGCCCGTGTGTCTCGGGAGCGCGACCAAGCTGGTGGAATTTCTGACCGACAGGAGTAAAACCTATCGCGCCTCGCTTCTTCTCGGCGTTGAAACCGACAGCCAGGACATGACCGGGACGGTGCTGACCACAAGGGAAGTGCTTTGCGACGAGGAAGCGCTTCGAGCGGCAGCGCAGTGCTTCGTGGGCGGCTACGATCAGATTCCGCCGATGTATTCGGCAAAGAAGCAGGGTGGCAAGAAGCTGGTGGACCTTGCGCGTCAGGGAATTACGGTGGAGCGTCAGGCCCGCCGGGTGGATATTACGGACATTCGCTTTGAGGAAATTGCCCTTCCGCGTGCGGTGATGACCGTGGAATGTGGGAAAGGTACGTACATACGCACCCTCTGCCATGACATCGGTGAAAAACTGGGCTGCGGCGGTGCCATGGAGGCTCTGCTTCGAACAAGGGTGGGCGGTTTTCGATTGGAGGACGCGTACACACTCTCGGAACTGGAAGCTGCGATGCAGGCCGGCGAAATCGAAGATAAGCTTGTTTCAATCGAAGACTGTCTTGCACTCTATCCCGCACGGAAAGCTTTGCCGGAAGCCGATGCCGGACTGAAAAACGGAAATGCAGTGCCGGAGCGTGCAATCGCAGCGGCTTCCGATTCCGAGGGTGCCTTGGTTCGGCTCTATTTGAGCGAAGGGGCTTTTGTCGGCCTGTTTCAAAAAAGAGGCGGACGCTATTGGGCGGAGAAGATGTTCTTGGAGAGAGGTGCGGATTGAGGGACTGGATCAATGTGCGCAGTGTCGCGCTGCCGGAAGACACGGTGGTTGCGGTCGGAAAATTCGACGGTGAGCACCGCGGACATCAGAAGATCATTGCGACCATGCTGGACGTTGCACGGGAGCAGGGGCTGAAAACGGCAATTTTCACCTTCGGGACGCCGCCGGCCGCTGTGGTTTCGGGGCAGCGGCGCCCACAGATTCTGACCAACGAGGAGCGGCGGGAAAAGTTGCACCAGGCCGGCATCGACTATATCGTCGAGTATCCGTTCAACGAAGAAATTGCGGCCATGGACGGAGAGGATTTCGTGCGCGAAATTCTGCTCGGGGCCATGCGTATGCGGGCCATTGTCGGCGGTGAGGACTTGCGTTTCGGAAAAGCCGGTGCCGTGAATGCGATTAAGCTAAAGACGCTCGGAGAGCGCCTGCATTTTTCGGTATACATCATCCCCAAAGAAACAGAGGCGGGAGAGGAAATCAGCTCAAGCTTGATACGTGAGGCTCTTGCGGCCGGAGATATGGAGAAGGCCAACATCCTGCTCGGCATGCCGTATACGGCGGAGGGCGTTGTACAACACGGAAACGGCATCGGAAAGCGCGTCCTCGGTTTCCCGACGGTCAATTTAATGCTCCCGGAGAATAAGCTATTGCCGCGTCGGGGCGTTTACCGCACCGAGACGGTGTTGGAGGACGGGCGCGTGTTTCGAAGCATTACGAATGTCGGTACAAATCCGACGGTGCGACAGGATGGGATGGAACACAAACTGCGTCTCGAAAGTTTTTTGCTGGATTTTTCGGGAGAACTTTACGGTGCGCGCATACGCCTCAGATTTCTCAAGTTCATAAGAGATGAGAAGAAGTTTGATTCTCTTGCGGATTTAAAACGACAAATTGAGGCGGATTTGGCAACGTTTGATTGACAGAATACCGGCTTTTGTGCTAGTATTACCGCGTAATTCAGCGCCCAAGGCTATGACTCCGGGATACTCCGCCGCAGCCGCAGTTTTGGGTCAGACTAAGAAAGAAGGAGAACAATTATGATTTCGAAAGAGAAGAAGGCAGAGCTCATCAAGGCATACGGCAGAAAAGAAGGCGACACCGGTTCGCCGGAGGTTCAGATTGCAATTCTGACCGAGCGCATTGCGGAGCTCAACGAGCACCTGAGTGCAAATCCGAAGGATCACCATTCGAGAAGAGGTCTTCTCATGATGGTCGGTCAGAGAAGAAGCCTGCTCGGCTATCTGAAGAAGACGGATCTTGACGGCTACCGCGCTCTGATTGAGAAGCTCGGACTCAGAAAGTAATAAACATAGAACTTTCTTACTCAGGGTGGAATTTGATTCCACCCTGTTATTGTGTATGAAGAAAGTAGTCGGGAATCGGGAGAAGAAGAGGAGAAGACATGAGCAAGGAGTTTAAGAGCTACAGCATGGAACTTGCCGGAAGAACTTTGACGGCAGAAATCGGAAGAGTGTGCGCGCAGGCGAACGGCGCTGTGCTGATGCACTACGGCGATACCGTTGTGCTCTCCACGGCAACCGCTTCGAAGCAGCCGAGAGAGGGGATTGATTTCTTCCCGCTCTCCGTCGAATACAATGAGCGCCAGTATGCTGTCGGCAAGATTCCCGGCGGCTTTATGAAGCGTGAGGGAAAGCCCTCCGAGAATGCGATTCTGACGGACCGCGTCATTGACCGCCCGATGCGCCCGCTGTTCCCGAAAGACTATCGGAACGATGTGACGCTCGAGAATTTGGTGATGAGCGTAGACCCGGATTGCTCCCCCGAGCTCACGGCTATGCTCGGCACCGCACTGGCAGTGACCATCTCCGATATTCCCTTCGACGGTCCCTGTGCCATGACGCAGGTCGGCTTGGTTGACGGCAAGTTCGTATTCAACCCGACCAATGCGGAGAAGAAGAACTCGGAACTGCAACTCACGGTTGCAAGCACCTCCGAAAAGGTCATCATGATCGAGGCAGGTGCAAAGGAAGTTCCGGAGCAGGTTATGATCGATGCGATTTTCGAGGCGGATAAGGTCAACAAGCAGCTCATTGAGTTCTTTGCCAAGATTCGCGCGGAAATCGGCAAAGAGAAGCACAGCTATGCGTCCGCTGCGATTCCGGAGGAACTTTTTGCGGCCATCCGTGAGGTCATTCCGCAGGAGGAGATGGAAATCGCTGTTTTCAACGACGACAAGCAGAGCCGCGATGCGGCGGTCGACAAGCTGACCGAGCGTTGCAAGGAGGCATTTGCCGAGAACGAGGAGTGGATTAAGCTCATTCCGGATGCGATGTATCAGTATGAGAAGAAGACCGTCCGAAAGATGATCCTGAAGGATCACAAGCGCCCGGACGGTCGTCAGATCACCGAGATTCGTCCGCTTGCGGCCGAGATTGACTTGTTGCCGCGCGTCCACGGTTCGGCAATGTTCACGAGAGGTCAGACCCAGATTCTGGATGTCTGCACGCTGGCACCGCTCTCCGAGGTCCAGAAGATTGACGGTCTGGATGTTGAGGTCAAGAATAAGCGTTACATGCACCAGTACAACTTCCCGTCTTACTCGGTCGGTGAGACGAGAGTTTCCAGGGGACCGGGAAGAAGAGAAATCGGTCACGGTGCTCTCGCTGAGAAAGCTTTACTTCCGATGATACCGAGCGAGGAAGAGTTCCCCTACGCGATTCGCTGCGTCTCCGAGACCATGGAGTCGAACGGTTCTACTTCTCAGGCTTCGGTCTGCGCTTCCAGCCTTGCGCTGATGGCGGCCGGTGTTCCGATTGCTCGCCCGGTGGCAGGTATTTCCTGCGGCCTGGTGACCGGAGATACGGATGACGATTATCTGGTGCTCACGGACATTCAGGGTCTTGAGGACTTCTTCGGCGACATGGACTTTAAGGTTGCCGGTACCGAGAAGGGCATCACGGCAATTCAGATGGACATTAAGATTCACGGTCTGACCCGCCCGATTATTGAAGAGGCGATTGCAAAGACCCGAGAGGCGAGAATGTACATTCTGAACCAGATTATGAATCCGGTCATCTCGGAGGCACGCCCGGATGTGAGTCAGTACGCGCCGAAGATTGTGCAGATTAAGATCGATCCGAAGAAAATCGGCGATGTGGTCGGCAAGCAGGGCAAGACCATCAACAAGATCATTGACGAGTTCGGCGTCACAATCGACATCGAGGAAGACGGCAGCGTAAATGTCGCGGGTCTCGACAGAGCGCAGATCGACAAGGCGGTGCAGACTATTAAGAATATCGTGACCGAGATTGAAGAGGGACAGATTTTCACCGGTAAGGTGGTTCGTATTCTGGAGTTCGGCGCCTTCGTGAACCTGACCCCGAACAAGGACGGTATGGTCCATATCTCGAAACTGGCGGACCGCCGTGTCAACAAGGTGGAAGATGTTGTCAACATCGGCGACGAGGTGACGGTCAAGGTCATTAAGGTCGATCCCGTGAAGGACAGAATTGATTTGACCCTCCGTCCCTCCGATCTGAAGGCTGAGGAAAAGCAGAACTAAAAAGGACAGGAATTATGGATAGAGAAGCATATCTTCAGGTATATCGCCATTCTCTGGCACATGTGCTCGCAAAGGCAGTCATTGAAATTTTCGGAAGAGAGAATGTGCAGTATGCGATCGGTCCGCAGATTGCGGATGGATTTTACTACGACTTTGTTTTGCCGAGAAATCTGACCCAGGATGATTTCCCGATGATTGAGAATAAAATGCGCGAGATTCTGAAGCGCAAAGAGAACTGGAGCGTGAAAGAGTATTCCCGTGACGAGGCGCGGGAGCTCTTCCGCGACCAGAAGTTTAAGACCGAACTCATCGACGCGCTTCCGGCGGATGCGAGACTCACTGTCTATTCGACGGGAGATGATTATCAGGACCTCTGCCGCGGACCGCACGTTGAGAATTCGCAGGATTTGCTCGGTGCAGCGTTCCAGATCAAATCGGTTTCCGGCGCTTACTGGCGCGGCGACGAAAAGAGAGACAGCTTGCAGCGCATCTATGTATACGCATTCCCGACCAAGGAGGAGTTGAAAGCACATCTCAACCTGATTCGAGAGGCGCAGGAGCGCGATCACAAGAAGCTCGGCAGAGAACAGGAACTCTTCATGTTCGATGAAACCGCGCCCGGCATGCCATATTGGCTCCCGAGAGGCTGGAAGCTCTACCAGGCACTCTTAAAGTACAGCCGTGAGGTGCAGGCGCGCCACGGTTATACCGAGATTTCCGCGCCCCTCATCAACAATAAAAAGCTCTGGCTGATTTCCGGTCACTGGGCACACTATATCAACAACATGTTCATGGTTCCGGGGATTTCCGGTTGGCTTGCGGCCGATGCCGAGATTCCGGGCGTGCTCGAGAATGCCTCGGAGGAGAGCGGCGAGAAGAAGGCCGTCAAGATTCAGGCGGGTTCCGTGCTCTATAACCGCGAGAACCTTGACACGATGGCCGCGAAGCCGATGAATTGCCCGAATGCGATGCTCACCTTTAAGCGGAAGAATCGCTCTTATAAAGAGCTCCCGATTCGCTATTCGGAGTACGACGTGCTTCACCGCAAGGAGAAGTCCGGTCAGATGAACGGTCTGTTCCGTGTGCAGGAGTTCCGTCAGGACGATGACCACACCTTTGTCGCGGAAAATCAGATTGAGGCAGAGATTGCGGATATCATCAGCATCGCAGACGAAGTTTATTCCACCTTCGGTGTGAGCTATCGCGCGGAGCTCTCTACGCGTCCGGATGACTTCATGGGTGATATTGAAGTCTGGAACCGCGCGGAGGCGGCGCTCAAGAAGATTCTCACCGACAAGTACGGCGAGGGCGGATTCGAAATCAACGAGGGAGACGGTGCTTTCTACGGACCGAAAATCGATCTCCAGATTAAGGACGCGCTCGGAAGAGAGTGGCAGTGCGGAACCATTCAGCTGGACTTCCAGCTCCCGCATAACTTCGGCCTCAGCTATCAGACGGCAGAAGGCGGTACGGCAATGCCGGTCGTCATCCACCGCGCGATTTACGGTTCTCTGGAGCGCTTTATCGGCATCATCATCGAGAACTTCAAGGGTATTTTCCCGTTCTGGCTCTCGCCCTCGCAGGTCGGCATCGTGCCGATTCGTGAGGAGCACAACGAGTATGCAAAGCGTGTCTTTGACCTTCTGCAGAAGAACGGCATACGCGCCGAGGCGGATTACTCCGACCGGAATATGAAGGAGAAGATTAAGAGCTACAAGCAGTTCAAGACGCCGTATATTCTGGTGTTGGGCGATCGCGAGGCGGCGGAACAGACGGTTTCGATCAATGTCCGCGGCTCGAACAAGCAGATTCAGAATGTCCCGCTCTCTGTATTCCTCGACATGTGCGACACACTGAACGAGGAGAGACCGTTGGAGCTTTTCAATGAAGTCCCGGAGGAGTATTCGAGCGAGCAGGCTTAAAGCGTATACAGGCCAAACGCAGTCGTCAATGCGAAACAGCGGCGACGAAATGTGCGAGAAATGAAATGCGTTACACCATAGATTTGTAGTACAGGAACAGTAAAACGGCGGAATCCATGAGGACTTGTTCTCGTGGATTCGTCGTTTTTTGTGTTTTAGTTTTTTTCTATAGAAGAGAAACACCTTTAACAAAGAAAGTTGTACAGCTGTCTAAAAAGTCCTTGCACTTCTCGTGCAGCTGTTGATAAAATATAAAAATACATGAATATAATTATCCTTGTATAACAAAAGGAGCTGAAGTGATATGAGACACCGAAGAAACTGGCCGCAGCGTCTGCTTGCAGGGCTGCTCAGCGCCACCATGCTGACTTTGAATGTTGCAACCACGGTGCCTGCTTACGGGGCGTCATCTGCCGAAGCATATCGGGAAGACGCCGAACTGGTGAATGACTTGGCGCTGTCCAAGGATGCACAGCGTAGGCTTCAGCGTGAATTGCAAGGGAGGTACAATGCGAGTCCTTCCGATGCAACGCCTTCCGATGCAAGCAAAAACATTGCGGAAGCGGAGACGGTAGGAGATATTCTTGCGGGTAATGTTCGCTGGGGGACACCGTCCAATGCCGCGCAAATTTTGCATACAGCATTGGATGGGGTAGAGATTGAAGTTACGGCACCTGCCGGTGTATTGCCGGAGGGAGCAAACCTCCGTGCGCGTCACCTCACGGAAGAAGAAGAAAAAGAAGTGCTCGCCAAGATAGCCGAGCACGCGGATACAGAGGGAAAGACGGCGACTGCCCAATTCCTCTGTGATTTGAGTGTCTTAAATGCAGCCGGTGAGGAAATTCAGCCGGACAGCAGCAAGGGCGCACTTTCGGTCTCTTTCCGAAACGTGAGCATTGTCTCCGCCGAAGTCTCCGATATGGAAACAGATGTCGAAGAGAAGGAGAGCGAAGGTGTCTCCGTGTTACACATCGACGACGAGCTCAATCAGGTTGAAACCCTTGAGGAAGGACTCGACGAAGAACTTCCGATTTTACAAGCTGAGACCGAACGTTTTTCCCCCTTTGCGGTAATCAATTATCGCAGCGGAAGCACAACGCTCGGCATTGACTTTAAGTTGATTGACTATGACGGCGATGCTTCGAGAACTAGCTATAAGTTAAAAGAAGTGACAGTCAAGGATACTGTCGGCAGCGGCATTAGCTCCATCAACTTCGAAGTCGATAACGGCGGAATTTATACCTTGCCGAAAACCGGGACGACCGCTTCCGGTAAGAGTTACCGTACCATTACGGATATCCTGACGAACCATCAGTTTTATCAGATTGTCTTTACGACACCGCTGACCACAGCTGAGGCAAAGGACTTTATTGAACAAAACCTCAAGTTCAAGCTGCCCTCGGCCGGCGCAAGTCAGCAGCTTAAGATCAATCTGGGCAACGGACAAAACAGTCTGCCGCCATCCGCAGATATTACTATTACAAAACGTACCATTCCGAACCCGGTCGCCGGGGACAGCGCGGAGCACTACTATATGTATGTGCCGAGCCATGCAATCAGCTGGGCAGAGAGCTATAACCGCGCAAAGAGTTATTATCTCGAGGGAATGCGGGGCTACCTGGTTACCATTACCTCCCGCGACGAGGATTTGGCTCTGGATGCGATTACGACGCAGGCGGCTTGGTCCGGCGGCGCTCGCTTTCGCGGAATCAACGATGCGTCCTCCGTCCCCCACTGGTACAACAATTCCCTCCCTGCACCGGGCGTGTTCGCAAACCAGAATGTCAGCGGTAATTCCGGTGCGGCCGAAGACCGCACGTTTCGCTGGCAGTCCGGTCCGGAGACCAATATCGAGTATACCATGCAAGGTTTCGGCGCTCTCCACGGTGCGTACACCAACTGGAACCACGGAGAGCCCAACTCCCTTCGTCTCTGGCTACAGGGCTACGAGAGCTGTATGCAGGTACACTACGGTTCCAAATGGAACGACTTGAGAAATCATTACAGCGGTGTACGCGGATTTTTCGTAGAGTTCAGCCGCTATAATCAGAACGGTCAGAACAGCAATGATTCGGCTCCCGTGGTAACCTCTCAAAAGGTAATCGCACAGCGCAACGGTCAGACCTACTATTTCAGCAACTTAGACGATGCGGTGGAATGGTCCGGCCAGAACGGCAACGCGCCGCTCACCCTGCTCGGCGATACGACGCTGACCCGTAATATTCCGGCGGGTGTCAGCATCAATCCGGACGGCAATTCCATTACCGTTCCCGCGGGCGCGAATGTTGTGAACAACGGCACCATCGATTTGACGAATCCCTCGAGTCAGCTTCAGGTTCAGGGCTCCAACGGCAACATCAGCAATGCCGGAAACGGAAAAATCACGCGGAAACTCACGATTCAAATGAAGAATCGCCGTGTGACGGCGGGCGATACGCTTAACTGGGCGCTCACGGATGCGCTTGTCGCGGGCAGCTTGATCGGCAATGACCGTGTCCGTGCCATCCATGTGGATTTTGACAACAGTTCTACGGCAGTGGAAAATCCCACCCTTCCGGTGACCGCCTCGGACCCGACGAGTTTTGATAACGGCACGAACGGCAGCAGAGCCCTCGGCACCTATATCATTACCTACCTGCCGGGAACCGTGACCAGAGATCCGCATCGCTATACCGTTAAATTTGCCGCAAACGCCCCGGCGGGCCGCACGGCGAGCGGTTCTATGCCGGATCGCACGGTAATGGGCGGTGTGAATGTGGATCTCACGAATCTCTTCAGCGTCGACGGTTTTGACTTTGCGGGCTGGACAGCTTCCGACGGAAAGACATACGGGAACGGTGCGACGCCGAAGGATTTGACGAAAACAAACAACGGGGTGATTACACTCACGGCCAACTGGACGCCGAAGAACTATACAATTCAGTATACGACCAATGTGAATCCGAGTTCGCGCACTGCGGCACAGGCGGTGAACCCGAATACGGCGACTTCTTATCGCGTGAGCGACCCGAATATGACGCTTGCGGCCATGACCTGGCCGGGCTATACCTTCGGGGGCTGGTATGAGAATGCCGCGCTCAGCGGAACGCCGGTCACGCAGCTTATTACGAGCGCGATTCCGGCGAAGAATCGGCACTACTATGCAAAGTGGACGCCGAAAAATTACACGCTTTCCTACCAGCTCAACGATACGCCGAGCACAGCCGCGGTGAATCCGAATGCGGGCTTCACTTCCTATACGGTGGAGACTGCAAATCACACGCTCGCCGCGCCGACCAGAACCGGCTACAACTTCCTCGGTTGGTATCGCGACGCAGGGCTCACGACACCCGCACCGGCGGTCATTGAGACGGAGCAGGGCGACAGCAATCCGACTCGTATTTATGCGAAGTGGAGCACGCCGCTGCAATACAGCATTACTTACCATATGAATGACAGCGCCGGGCAGCGGGCAAGCAATCCGGCGACAAACCCCGGCAGCTTCAATGTGACCAGCCCGAACATCAACTTTGCGAATCCGACGAGAAGAGGTTATACCTTCCTGGGCTGGTATACGAATCCCGGACTCACAACTCCGATTTCCGGAATCAACACGAGCAGTCCCGCGAATATGCACAACTTCGTCCTCTATGCGAAGTGGAGCAGTGCAAACAGCTATACCGTGCGCTATCACTTGAATGACAGTACACCGGCGGGACATCTCGCAAACAATCCGAATACGCTGACCAGCTATACGGTGCTGGATTCGGACACAGCACTTCGACCGGCGACGCGGCCCGGCTATACCTTCCTCGGCTGGTACGATAACCCCGGCTTTACGGGAAGCCCGGTTTCTACGATACGCACGGCGGATGCGGCGAATAAAGATTTCTATGCGAAGTGGGATACAACGCCGATTTCGTATCCGATTCGCTACCATCTGAATGACAGCACACCTTCGGGACACCCGGCGAGCAATCCGGCTGCGAATCTAACGAGCTACACGGTGCTCACGAACGGCAGCGGCACCATCAATGTGCTTCCGGCGCTCCGAAACGGATATACCTTCCTCGGTTGGTATGACAATGCTGCGCTCTCGGGCACGCCGATTAGCAGCTTCTCTGCGATGGATGCTGCGCCCAAGAACTTTTATGCAAAGTGGAGTGCGCCGAAAAGCTATACGGTACAGTACAGCCTGAATGACGCTGCCCCGGCGGGACACCCGGCGGTGAATCCGAATACGGTTACGAGCTATACGGTGCTGAATTCGAATGTGACCCTCGTCCCCGCAACGCGTACGGGTTATGACTTTGAGGGCTGGTATGATAATGCTGCGCTCTCGGGTTCTCCGATTACCGGTTTCCGAACGAGCGATGCGGCGAACAAGCACTATTATGCAAAGTGGAGTGCGCCGAAGCGCTATACGGTGAACTGGCATTTGAATGACAGTTCACCTGCGGGACATCCGGCGACCAATCCGAACACGGTGGCAAGCTACACCGTTACGGATGCGAATGTCACAATTCAGCCTGCAACGCGTACCGGCTACAGTTTCCTCGGTTGGTACGACAATCCGAGCTTTACGGGTTCTCCGGTCACGACCCTCCGCACCATGGATGCGGCAAACAAGAACTACTATGCAAAGTGGGATGCGACGCCGATTTCGTATCCGATTAACTATGTGTTGAACGACGGCACGCCTGCGGGGCACGCGGCAACCAATCCGGTTGCGAATCTCACGAGCTATACGGTGCTGACAAACGGCAGCGGCAATATTAGCCTCTTACCCGCGCTTCGTAACGGATATACCTTCCTCGGTTGGTATGACAACGCGAGCTTCTCGGGTTCTCCGATCAGTGCATTTCCCGCGTCGGATGCTGTTGCAAAGACCTTCTATGCAAAGTGGAGCAGCGCAAACAGCTATACGGTCAACTATTCGCTGAACGATGCAACCCCTGCCGGTCATCCGGCGACCAATCCGAACACCGTGACAAGTTATACGGTGTTGGATGCAAATGTCACGCTCGCCCCCGCAACGCGAAACGGATACGACTTTGAGGGCTGGTACGACAACGCCGCGTTTACCGGGACCCCGATTACCGGCTTTTTGACGAGCGATGCAACGAACAAGCACTATTATGCGAAGTGGAGTGCGGTTAAGAATTATACGGTGCAGTGGAACTTAAACGACAGTGCACCTGCGGGACACCCGGCAAGCAATCCGAATACCGTGACGAGTTATAGTGTCCTGGATGCGGATCTTGCCCTGCAGCCCGCCACCAGAACCGGTTACGATTTCCTCGGTTGGTATGACAATGCCGCGCTCAGCGGTTCTCCGGTCACGACACTCCGCACCGCGGATGCCGCGGATAAGCAGTACTATGCAAAGTGGAGTGCCGCAAAGACGTATACGGTGCAGTGGAATTTGAATGACAGTGCACCTGCGGGACACCCGGCAAGCAACCCGAACACGGTGGCAAGCTATACCGTTTTGGATGCGGATATCACCGTAAGTCCTGCGACGCGGCCCGGCTATACCTTCCTCGGCTGGTACGATAACCCGGGGCTCACGGGAACACCGGTAACGACCCTCCGCACCATGGACGCGGAGAATAAGAGCTATTATGCGAAGTGGGATACCACGCCGATTACCTACCCAATCACCTACGTGCTGAATGACAGCACGCCCGCAGGGCACCCGGCGACCAACCCGGCTGCGAATCTCACGAGCTACACGGTGCTCACAAACGGCGGCGGCAATATCAACGTGGTGCCCGCGCTTCGAAACGGCTATACCTTCGGGGGCTGGTATGACAACCCGAGCTTCTCGGGTTCTCCGATCAACAGCTTCTCGGCGATGGATGCCGCTCCTAAGACCTTTTATGCAAAGTGGAGCAGTGCAAACAGCTATACCGTCACGTATACATTGAATGACGGAACGCCCGCAGGGCATCCCGCAACCAATCCGAACACGGTGAGTACGTATACCGTGCTTGATTCGAATGTCACGCTGCAGCCGGCAACGAGAACCGGTTACGACTTCGAGGGCTGGTACGACAACGCGGGTCTCAGCGGCACGCCGATTACGGGTTTCAATACCGCAGACGCCGAAAATAAGCACTACTATGCAAAGTGGAGTGCGGCAAAGAGCTATACGGTTCGGTGGAACCTGAATGACGATACCCCGGCGGGACATCCGGCGACCAATCCGAACACGGTTTCGAACTACACGGTCGCAGATGCGGACATCACCGTCAATCCGGCCGCCCGAAACGGCTATACCTTCCTCGGTTGGTACGACAATGCGGGCTTAACGGGTGCGCCTGTGACGCGCATCCGCACCATGGATGCCGAGAACAAGCAGTACTACGCAAAGTGGAGTGCGGCAGACAGCTATACGGTTGCATATACGCTGAATGACGGCACACCGACCGGTCACCCGGCGGTGAATCCTAACACGGTCACGAGTTATACCGTGCTCGATCCGAATGTCACGCTGGCTCCTGCAACGCGCACCGGTTACGACTTTGAAGGCTGGTACGAGAACCCTGCATTCACGGGTTCCCCGGTCACGGGTTTCCCGGTCAGCGATGCGGCAAATAAGCATTTCTATGCGAAGTGGAGCGCGGCAAAGAACTATACGGTTCAGTGGAACCTGAATGACGGCACCCCGGCGGGACATCCGGCGACCAATCCGAACACGGTTTCGAATTACACGGTCGAAGATGCGGATATCACAATCAATCCGGCAACGCGAACCGGCTATGGTTTCCTCGGCTGGTATGACAACGCGAGCCTCACGGGAACGCCGGTCGCGAACCTGCACACCATGGATGCCGAGAACAAACAGTATTATGCAAAGTGGAGCAGCACGCCGATTTCCTATCCGATTGTATATACACTGAACGACGGAAGCCCGGCGGGGCACCCGGCGACCAATCCGGCTGCGAACCTCACGAGCTATACAGTGCTCACCAACGGCAGCGGCAACATCAACCTCTTGCCGGCAAGTCGAAACGGCTATACCTTTGAAGGCTGGTACGACAATGCTACCTTCTCGGGGTCTCCGATTACCGGCTTCTCGGCCATGGATGCGGAGGCAAAGCACTACTATGCAAAGTGGAGTGCGGCAAACACGTATACGGTTGCATATACGCTGAATGACGGCACCCCGGCGGGTCACCCGGCGACCAATCCGAACACGGTTACGAGTTATTCCGTGCTGGATCCGAATGTCACCCTGGCGCCGGCAACGCGCACGGGTTATGACTTTGAGGGCTGGTACGATAACCCGGCGTTTACGGGATCCCCGGTGACGGGCTTCCCGGCAAGTGATGCCGAGAATAAACACTACTATGCAAAGTGGAGCGCAGCTAAGAGTTATACGGTACAGTGGAGTCTGAACGACGGAACGCCGGCAGGCCATACGGCCACGAATCCGAACACGGTCGCAAGCTATACCGTGCTGGATGCGGATGTCGCGATTCAACCCGCAACGCGGACAGGGTATGACTTCCTCGGCTGGTATGACAACGCGGCGCTCACGGGAACGCCGATCACGAACCTTCACACCATGGATGCCGAGAATAAGCACTACTATGCAAAGTGGAGCGCGGCAAAGAATTACACGGTGCAGTGGAACTTAAATGACAGTGCACCCGCAGGCCACCCGGCAAGTAATCCGAATACGGTGACAAGTTATACCGTGCTGGATGCGGATGTCACGATTCAGCCGGCGACGCGTACCGGCTATACCTTCCTCGGCTGGTATGACAATGCGGGCTTCACGGGAACGCCGGTCACGAACCTGCGCACCATGGATGCGGAGAATAAGCAGTATTTTGCGAAGTGGGACAGCACGCCGATTTCTTATCCGATCAATTATGTGTTGAACGACGGAACGCCTGCGGGCCACCCGGCAAGCAATCCGGTGGCAAACCTCACTAGTTACACCGTTTTGACCAACGGCAGCGGAACCGTGCATCTCTTGCCGGCCCTTCGGAGCGGCTACAGCTTCCTCGGCTGGTATGACAACCCGGCACTCAGCGGTTCCCCGATCGGTTCTTTCTCTGTGATGGATGCGGAGGCTAAGACCTACTACGCAAAGTGGAGCAGTGCGAACAATTACAGCGTTACCTATACGCTGAACGATGTCACGCCTGCGGGGCATCCGGCGACCAACCCGAACACCGTGACCGGCTACACGGTTCTGGATCCGAATGTCACCCTGGCGCCGGCAACGCGGACCGGCTATGACTTTGAGGGCTGGTACGACAACCCTGCATTTACGGGGACTGCGGTTACCGGTTTCCCGGTGAGCGATGCGGCGGATAAGCACTATTATGCAAAGTGGAGTGCGCCGAAGAGCTATACGGTGCAGTGGAACCTGAATGACGGCACCCCGGCGGGACATCCGGCGACGAACCCGAATACGGTGGCAAGCTACACGGTGTTGGATGCGGATGTTACCATCCGCCCGGCTACACGCACCGGCTACGACTTTGAGGGCTGGTACGATAATCCGGGTCTCACGGGAACGCCGATCACGAATTTGCATACCATGGATGCCGAGAACAAGCAGTACTACGCGAAGTGGAGTGCTGCAAAGAGTTACTCGGTGCAGTGGCATCTGAACGACGCTACGCCGGCAGGTCATCCGGCAAGCAATCCGAACACGCTGGCAAGCTATACCGTGCAGGATGCGGATGTTACGATTCAGCCGGCGACGCGCACGGGCTATACCTTCCTCGGTTGGTACGATAATGTCGGCTTTGCGGGAGCACCGGTTACGACGCTTCACACCATGGATGCGGAGGATAAGGCATACTACGCAAAGTGGGATACGACGCCGAATACGTATCCGATCAACTATGTCTTGAATGACGGAACACCGGCGGGTCACCCAGCGACCAACCCGAGCACCAATCTCACAAGCTATACGGTGCTCACGAACGGCGGCGGCAACATTGCGTTGCAGCCGGCGAGCCGAAACGGCTATACCTTCCTCGGCTGGTATGACAACGCAAGCTTTGCGGGCGCTCCGGTTACCGACTTCCCGGCCATGGATGCGGCGGCCAAGACCTTCTATGCAAAGTGGAGCAGTGCAGACAGCTACACGGTTAGCTATACGCTGAATGACGGAACGCCCGCAGGACATCCGGCGACCAACCCGAACACAGTGACAAGCTACACGGTTCTGGATCCGAATGTCACGCTGGCGCCGGCAACGCGAACCGGCTATGACTTTGAAGGCTGGTACGATAACTCCGGCTTTACGGGCACACCGATTACCGGCTTCCCGACGAGCGATGCGGAGAATAAACACTACTATGCAAAGTGGAGTGCGGCTAAGAGTTATACGGTGCAGTGGAATCTGAACGACAACACCCCCGCGGGACACCCGGCAAACAATCCGAATACCGTCGCAAGCTATACGGTGTTGGATGCGGATGTCACAATCAATCCTGCGACGCGGACAGGTTATACTTTCCGCGGCTGGTATGATAACGCCGGCTTTACGGGAACGCCGGTCACGACGCTTCGCACCATGGATGCGGAGAACAAGACTTACTATGCAAAGTGGGACAGCACGCCGAATTCCTATCCGATCAATTATGTTTTGAACGACGGAAGCCCTGCGGGGCACCCGGCGACCAACCCGGCAGCGAACCTCACGAGCTACACGGTGCTCACGAACGGCAGCGGCAATATAAATTTGCTCCCGGCGCTCAGGAACGGCTATACCTTTGAGGGCTGGTATGACAATGCGGCCTTCTCCGGTGCGCCGATTACGAGTTTCCCGGCCATGGATGCGGCACCCAAGACCTTCTACGCAAAGTGGAGCAGTGCAAATAATTACAGCGTTACCTATACGCTGAATGACAGCACACCCGCGGGGCATCCGGCGACCAATCCGAACACCGTGACAAGCTACACCGTGCTTGACCCGAACGTCACGCTGGCGCCGGCAACGCGGACCGGTTATGACTTCGAGGGCTGGTACGATAACCCGGGCTTTACGGGCACGCCGATTACCGGCTTCCCGACGAGCGATGCGGAGAATAAGCACTATTATGCAAAGTGGAGCGCGGCTAAGAATTACAGCGTGCAGTACCACTTAAACGACAGCGCGCCTGCGGGACACCCGGCAAGCAATCCGAACACGGTTACAAGCTATAGCGTACTGGATGCGGATGTCACCCTTCGCCCTGCAACGCGCACCGGTTATGACTTTGAGGGCTGGTATGACAATGCCGCGCTCACGGGAACGCCGGTCACGACGCTTCACACCATGGATGCGGAGAATAAGCAGTACTATGCAAAGTGGAGTGCGGCAAAGAACTATACGGTGCAGTGGGAGTTGAATGACAGTGCTCCCGCAGGTCATCCGGCGAGCAACCCGAACACGGTGGCAACGTATACCGTGCTCGATGCCGACGTGGCGATTCAGCCGGCGACGCGCACGGGCTACAACTTCCTCGGCTGGTATGCGGATCCCGCCTTCACGGGATCTCCGGTCACGAACCTCCGTACCATGGACGCGGAGAATAAGCACTACTATGCGAGATGGAGCACACCGGATTCCTACAGTGTCAGCTATCATCTGAACGATGCGACGCCTGCGGGGCACCCGGCGACGAACCCGAACACGAAGCTCAGCTACAATGTCACCGAGGCGGATTTCGCGATTGCGCCTGCGACGCGTACAGGTTATAACTTTCTCGGCTGGTACGATAATCCGGGCTTTACGGGCACGCCGAATACCTCGCTTCACACCATGGATGCGGCAAATAAGAACTACTACGCAAAGTGGAGTGCGGCGCAGAGTTATCCGATCAACTATGTGTTGAATGACAGCGCGAGCTATCCTGCGACCAACCCGGCGGTCAATTTGACGAGCTATACGGTAGAGACCCTGCCGAGCCCGATTGCGGTTGCAAATCCGCTGCGCACGGGCTACACCTTCCAAGGTTGGTACGACAACGCTGCTTTCACCGGTACGGCGATTAGCAGCTTCCCTGCCATGGATGCGGCGCCCAAGACCTTCTACGCGAAGTGGAGCAGTGCGAACAATTACAGCGTGAGCTATACGCTGAATGACAGCACGCCTACGGGCCATCCGGCGACCAACCCGAACACGGTGACAAGCTACACCGTGCTCGATCCGAACGTCACGTTCGCGCCGGCAACGCGGACCGGCTATGACTTTGAAGGCTGGTACGATAACCCGGGCTTCAGCGGTGCGCCGATCACCGGCTTCCCGACCGGCGACGCGGCGGATAAGCACTATTACGCAAAGTGGAGCGCAGCAAAGAACTATACGGTGCAGTGGCACTTAAACGACAGTGCACCTGCGGGTCACCCGGCGACCAATCCGAATACGGTCGCAAACTACACCGTTGAGGACGCGGATATCACCGTCAATCCGGCAACGCGGACCGGCTATACCTTTGAAGGCTGGTACGACAATGCGGCGCTCACGGGAACGCCGGTCACGGCCCTGCACACCATGGACGCAGAGAACAAGCAGTACTATGCAAAGTGGAGTGCGGCGCCGAACAGCTACCCGATTCACTACGTGCTGAATGACGGCACGCCCGCGGGGCACCCGGCGACCAATCCGACCGGAAATCTCACAAGCTACACGGTACTGACAAACAGCGGCGGCAACATCAACCTCTTGCCGGCAAGCCGGAACGGCTATACCTTTGAGGGCTGGTACGACAATGCTGCCTTCTCCGGTGCGCCGATCACAAGTTTCCCGGCCATGGATGCGACAGCTAAGACTTTTTATGCAAAGTGGAGTGCGCCCAACAACTATACGGTCACATATACCCTGAATGACGGCACACCCGCAGGCCATCCGGCGACCAACCCGAACACGGTGACGAGTTATACCGTGCTTGACCCGAATGTCACGCTGGCGCCGGCAACGCGAACCGGCTATGACTTCGAGGGCTGGTACGATAACTCCGGCTTTACGGGCACGCCGATTGCGGGCTTCCCGACGAGCGATGCGGTCAATAAGCATTTCTATGCAAAGTGGAGTGCGCCGAAGAACTATACGGTGCAGTGGAATTTGAATGACGGTACACCTGCGGGTCACCCGGCGACCAATCCGAACACGGTCACAAGCTATGCCGTAACGGATGCGGATGTGGCCATTCAGCCGGCAACGCGAACAGGCTATGACTTCCTCGGCTGGTACGACAATGCGGGCTTTACGGGTACGCCGGTCACGAACCTGCACACCATGGACGCAGAGAATAAGCAGTACT
>CAJPKN010000011.1 GCA_905370385.1 Stomatobaculum longum | reverse complement strand
CGCTCACAACGGAGCTCTACGCGGACATCAGAACGCCGGTGGAAGTGCTGCGCATTCTGCGCGCACGCGGCTCCCACTGCTTCCTCTTTGAATCCGCGGAGGATAAGGAGCGCTGGGGGCGATTTAGTTTTCTGGGACTCGATCCCGGACTGACCGTCAGTTGCCGAGACGGCGAGCTGAAGATCGGGGAGAAAACAAGTCGCACGGCACACCCGAAGAAAGAGATACGGGAGCTCATGCGGGATTACCGGGCACCGCGCATCGAGGGCTTGCCGCCCTTTACCGGCGGCCTGGTCGGCTACTTTGCCTACGACTACATCAAGTATGCGGAGCCGACCCTGCGCCTTGCGGAAGGCGGCGGAGAAGGCTTTCAGGATGTGGATCTCATGCTCTTTACGAAACTCATCGCCTTTGACCACTACCGGCAGAAGATGGTGCTCATCGTGAACGTAGCGCTGGACCGCCTGGAAGAAAATTACGCGGATGCGCTCCGCGCACTCGAAGAACTGCGGGAGCTGGTGCACCGCGAGCCGCCGCGCGAGGGCACTTCGGGGCGTGCGCTTACTCCCTTCCGGAGCCAGTTTACGGAGGCCGAGTATGCGGCCTTGGTCGAAAAGACACGACGCCACATTTACGAGGGAGATGTGTTTCAGCTGGTGCTGAGTAACCGCCTCGAGGCCGCGTTCGAGGGTTCCCTCCTCGATACCTACCGGGCCCTGCGCAGCCTGAATCCCTCGCCCTATCTCTTCTTCCTGTCGAGCCCGACGCTTGAGGTCGCCGGTGCTTCGCCCGAGACACTTGTGAAGCTCGAGGGCAAGGAACTTCACACCTTCCCGCTCGCCGGTACGAGACCGCGCGGCAAGAGCGCGGCGGAGGATGCGGCCCTGGAACAGGAGCTCCTCGCGGATGAGAAGGAGCTCTCCGAGCACAATATGCTCGTGGACCTCGGGCGAAACGACCTCGGGAAGATAAGCCGCTTCGGGACGGTCACGGTCGAGCGGCTCCGGGAGATACTCCGCTTCTCGCATGTCATGCACATCGGTTCGGCGGTGCGGGGCGAGATTCGCGAGGACTGCGACGCGCTCGATGCAATCGACGCCGTGCTCCCGGCCGGCACCCTCTCCGGCGCGCCGAAGTACCGCGCGATGGAGCTGATCGCTGAGATGGAGGGAGAAAAGCGCGGCATCTACGGCGGCGCAATTGGCTACTTGGATTTTAACGGCAACCTGGACACCTGCATCGGCATACGCATGGCGTATCGCCTGAATGGGAAGGTCTATGTGCGGAGCGGCGCGGGTCTGGTCGCGGACTCGGTGCCGGAAAAGGAATACGCGGAGTGCCGCAATAAGGCTGCGGCGGTGTTGCGGGCAATCGAGGAGGCAGCGGATGATACTCTTAATTGACAACTACGACAGCTTTTCCTATAACCTCTACCAGTTGATCGGCAGTCTTGCCGGTGAGATGGAGGTTGTCCGAAATGATGCGCTGACGGTCGAAGAAATTGCGGCAAAGCGCCCGGAGGCCATTATCCTGTCTCCCGGACCGGGGCGTCCGGAGGATGCGGGCGTCACGGTCGAAGTGATTCAAAAGCTGGGCGGCAAGATTCCGCTCCTCGGCGTTTGCCTCGGCGAGCAGGCCATGTGCCTTGCGCTCGGCGGCAAGGTCGGCTACGCGAAGGCGCTGATGCACGGGAAACGGTCGCTTGCGAAACTGGATACCGACAGCGTACTCTTTCGCGGACTGCCGGAGGAAGTCGCGGTGGCGCGCTACCATAGCCTTGCTGCCGTGGAAGAGAGCCTGCCCGCGGAGCTCCGTGTGACGGCGCGAACGGCGGACGGCGAGATTATGGCGGTAGAACACAAAACGAAAGCGATGTACGGCGTGCAGTTTCATCCGGAATCCATACTTACACCGGAGGGGACAGAGATGGTCAAAAATTTCCTGCGGGCGGCCAAGGTCCTCGCATGAACGAATACCGAAAGGAGAACTCGGACTATGATTAAGGAAGCAATCATTAAAATCGTAAACAAAGAGGACTTAAGCTACGACGAAGCGTATGCGGTCATGAACGAGGTGATGAGCGGCGAGAGCTCGCAGGTGCAGAACGCGGCCTTTTTGGCGGCCATGTCCACGAAGAGCGCCAAGGCGGAGACCACGGATGAGATTTCCGGCTGTGCCGCTGCGATGCGCGCGCATGCGACCAAGGTGGAATACGACAAGCCGACGCTTGAAATTGTGGGGACAGGCGGAGACGGCTCAAAAACCTTTAACATTTCTTCGATTTCCGCGCTGGTCGCGGCGGCGGGCGGCATCAAGGTCGCGAAGCACGGAAACCGCGCGGCATCCTCGGACTGCGGTTCGGCGGACTTCCTCGAGGCCTCCGGCATCAACATTAACCAGAGTCCGGAACTCTGCAAGAAGCTGCTCGACGAGGTGAATATCTGCTTCCTTTTCGCGCAGCACTACCACAGCTCGATGAAGTATGTCGGTGCGATTCGCCGCGAACTCGGCTTTCGCACGGTCTTTAATATTCTCGGGCCGCTCACGAACCCGGCTTCGCCGGAAAACTTTGTGCTCGGTGTCTACGACGAGTACCTCGTGTGGCCGATTGCGAACGTCTTAAAGAAGCTCGGCGTGAAGAGAGCGCTCGTGGTCTACGGTCAGGACAAGATGGATGAGATTTCGGCGAGCGCACCGAGCACCGTCTGCGAGTTCCGCGACGGCAGCTTTCACTCGGCCATCATTAAACCCGAGGACTTCGGCTTATTGCGCGGCAAGAAGGAAGAGCTCATCGGCGGCAATCCGGAGGAGAATGTAAAGATTGCGCGGGAAATCCTCTCGGGTGAGGAGCGCGGAACCCGCCGCACGGCGGTGCTCTTAAATGCGGGCGCGGCGCTCTATATCGGCGGCAAGGCGGAGAGCTTACAGGAGGGTGTGAAGCTCGCGGGACAATTGATCGACGAAGGCAAGGTGCTTAAGACCTACGAGAACTACATTCGCTTGTCGAACGAGGCGGCGGAATGACGGGCAATATTTTAGACGCGCTCGCGGCACACGCCCTGGAGCGGGTGGAAGAAAAGAAGCGGCGTTTTCCGCTCGCGGAACTGAAGCGACAGCTGGAAGAAAGAGAAGCGCTCAGCGGCTTTCCCTTTGAAGCGGCGCTTCGGGAACCGGGACTTTCGGTGATTGCGGAGGTCAAAAAGGCCTCCCCTTCAAAGGGCGTGATTGCCGAACAGTTTCCCTATGCGGAGATTGCGAAGGCCTATGAGGCGGCCGGCGCGGCCTGCATCTCGGTGCTGACCGAGCCCAAGTGGTTCCTCGGGGATGACCGCTATCTCCGCGAGATTGCGGCTTCGGTTTCCCTCCCCTGTATCCGGAAGGATTTTACGGTGGATCCTTATTTGATCTACGAGGCGCGGGAACTCGGTGCCTCGGCGGTGCTATTGATCTGTGCGCTGCTTAGTCGCGCGGAACTGGAAGAGTATCTCGGCATTGCGGAGGAACTCGGGCTTACGGCGCTCGTCGAAGCGCATAACGAGGATGAGGTGGGGCTTGCGGCGGAAGTCGGCGCGCGCGTAATCGGCGTCAACAACCGCGATTTAAAGTCCTTTTCGGTGGATATGAATAACAGCAAGAGACTCCGCGCAGCAGCGCCGGAACACTGCCTCTTTGTCGCGGAGAGCGGGGTCGGAAGCCCCGCGGACACGGCGGCGCTTCGGGGAAGTCGGGTGGATGCGATTCTGGTCGGCGAAGCCCTGATGCGCGCGGAGAACAAGGCGGAATTATTAAAGGCGCTCTGCGCAGGCTATGCGGAGGGCTGAGATGGCCGAAACAAAAATGAAGCTCTGCGGCCTGAGGAGAGAGGCGGATATCCGGGTTGCGAACGAACTCCTTCCGGACTACATCGGCTTTGTCTTTGCGGCAGGCGCAAGAAGGGCTGTCACGCCGGAGACCGCGAGAGAACTGCGGGGCGCACTCGATTCCCGCATCAGAGCGGTCGGCGTGTTTGTGGATCAAAGCCCGGAAGAGATTGCGGAGATTGCGGCGCTGGTGCCGCTGGATTGTATTCAGTTGCACGGCGATGAGAGCGAGGAAAGTTTGGAGCGGGTGAGAGCTTTGAGCGGAAAACCCGTGTGGCGGGCCTTTCAGGTCACGGGGCCCGAAGTATTGGCGCGGGCCAAGGAGAGCCGGGCGGACCTTCTGCTCCTTGACAGCGGGAAGGGGAGCGGTGAGCGCTTTGCCTGGGAATTACTTGCAGGCTTCGCCCGTCCTTACATGCTGGCGGGAGGTCTGGATTGTGAACATGTCGCTGCGGCGATCAAAACGCTGGCACCGTGCGGGGTCGATGTGAGTTCGGCCCTCGAGACAGAGGGGCAAAAAGACCCCGAGAAAATGAGAGCATTTGCGGAAGCGGTCCGGAGAGCGGACCGAGAAACAGAGAGGTGAAGAGATGGCACATGAGACAGAGAGAGCCGGGAACTTCGGTGTTCACGGCGGACAGTACATACCCGAGATTTTGATGAATGCGGTGCAGGAACTCGAGGCCGCTTACAAGCGTTATAAGGATGACCCGGAATTTAAGCGCGAGCTCAGCGAACTTCTGAACGAGTATGCGGGAAGACCGAGCCGCCTCTACTATGCGCGCCATATGAGCGAAGACCTCGGCGGTGCAAAGATCTATTTAAAGAGAGAGGACCTCAATCACACCGGCGCACATAAAATCAACAATGCGCTCGGCCAGGCCCTGCTCGCTAAGTACATGGGCAAGAAGCGCCTCATTGCGGAGACCGGTGCGGGGCAGCACGGTGTGGCGACCGCGACGGTCGCGGCGCTCTTAAATATGGAATGTGTCGTTTACATGGGTGAGGAGGACACGGTGCGCCAGGCGCTCAATGTGTACCGCATGCGCCTGCTCGGCGCGGAGGTTGTTCCGGTGAAGAGCGGAACCCGCACCTTAAAGGACGCGGTCTCGGAGGCCATGCGCGCATGGACCATGCGCATCGAGGACACGCACTACTGCCTCGGCTCCAGTGTGGGTCCCCATCCCTTCCCGACCATAGTCCGTGACTTCCAGGCCGTCATCTCCGAGGAAATTAAGGCGGATATTCTGAAGAAGGAAGGCAGACTTCCGGATGCCGTCATCGCCTGCGTGGGCGGCGGCAGCAACGCAATCGGTTCCTTCTATCATTTTATTGACGATAAAGAGGTGCGCTTAATCGGCTGCGAGGCGGCGGGCAGAGGCATTCAGACCAAGGAGACCGCAGCGACCCTGAATGTGGGCGCGGTCGGCATTTTCCACGGCATGAAGTCCTATTTCTGCCAGGACAAGTACGGTCAGATTGCGCCGGTCTACTCGATCTCGGCGGGACTCGACTATCCGGGTGTGGGACCGGAGCACTCCTATCTCCACGATGTGAAGCGCGCCGAGTACGTGGCAATTACGGACGATGAGGCGGTGGATGCGTTCGAGTATCTCTCCCGCACCGAGGGTATTATTCCGGCCATCGAGAGTTCGCATGCGGTCGCATATGCGAAGAAACTCGCGCCGACCATGGACAAAAATCAGATTATTGTGGTCACGCTTTCGGGGCGCGGCGACAAGGACGTTGCGGCAATTGCGCGCTACAGAGGGGAGGATCTCCATGAGTAACATTCGTAAGGCATTTGAAAACGGCAAGGCATTCGTTCCTTTTATTACCTGCGGCGACCCGGATCTCGAGAGTACCAAGCGGAATGTGCGGGCTGCGGTCGCGGCCGGTGCGGACCTCATTGAGCTCGGCATTCCCTTTTCCGATCCGACCGCGGAGGGCCCCGTGATTCAGGCGGCGAATCTGCGCGCGCTGTCGGGCGGTGTCACGACGGACAGTGTGTTTCAAATGGTGCGCGAACTCAGAACGGAACTCACGACACCGCTGGTCTTTATGACCTATGCAAATGTTGTCTTTTCTTACGGGATTGAAAAGTTTGCGTCGAAGGCCGAGGAGGTCGGTATTGACGGCATCATCATTCCGGATGTTCCGTTCGAGGAGAGTGCCGAATTTGCACCGAGTTTTGAAAGCAGAGGTATTGATTATATCTCCATGATTGCGCCGACTTCCAAGGCGCGCATCCGGGAAATTGCGGCGCAGGCAAAGGGCTTTCTCTATGTGGTCTCTTCGCTCGGCGTGACCGGAGAGCGGCGGGAAATCGAGACAGACTTACAGTCCATGCTTGCGGAGGTGCGCGCGGCAAACCCGGAACTCCCGGCGGCCATCGGCTTCGGCATCTCGACACCGGAGCAGGCAAAGAGCATGGGGGCCATTGCGGACGGCGTGATTGTGGGCTCCGCGATTATGCGCATCATCGGCGAAAAAGGACAGCAGGCGGATAAGGCGCTCGGGCAGTATGTGCGCGAGATGAAAAGCGCCGCAAATACTTTTCTTTAAACGGCAGATGTGATAAAAAAGAAATATACGAACAAAAAATGATGGAAAATGCTGAAAATGTCGGTTAATTGTAAATTCAAACAGAATATTGAAACTAATACTTGCATTTATCAGCATTTTATGACAAACTAGCACCCTGTAAGCCTTGCGTCCGGCTTTGGGACTTGTCAGCTGAACTCGACGAAACGAACAGCAGAAACAGTGCGAAGGTGGACAGAATGAGGGAAAAGGGCAGCAGATACGAAATGGAACACCGCCTCTACCTGACCATGACGGTATTGGTCACGGTGATTCTTCTCTGCAGTTTGGGGTTTACCCTTGCCATGGATATTGCCAGAGAGCGAAGAGCGCTGGATCGCAGGATTACCGAAACGGCGGCGTATGTCGCCGAGCTTCGGGGCGTTCGCAACATGCTCGACGCGGGATATCCGGACGCAGAGGTGACCGAACAGCTTGAGGCGATTACCGAGTTCGTCTCGGGTATCGACTCCATTCTGATTGCAGACCGCAAGGGCTTGCGTTTCTATCAGACAAGTCGTCATATGGCGGGCGATATGTACGTCTACGGTTCCGAAGCGCGCATCCTGAAAGGGACGGCGCCCTACATCACAACTGTAGACGGAACCGGAGGCCCATTGCATTGTGCCTTTCACGGGATTAAAAACGGGAAAGGTGAGACGGAAGGTTTCGTCATGGTGTCGGTTGCAGTTTCTAAAATCACGGGCCAGAGCCGGCAGATTATGCTGGTCTATGTCGCCATGTTTCTCGCAATGCTGCTGCTCAGCATTTTGCTGACCGGAGCGTTTTTCCGTTTTCAGCGCTCAACCTTGCTCGGCCATGAGCCGACGGAGCTCCTCAGCCTGTACTTAAGGCAGGACGGCGTAATCAATTCGCTTGCGGAGGGCATTGTCTCGGTCGGGCCAAACGGTAAAATTCTGTTTGCCAATAAACCTGCCCAGGCCCTGCTCGCGGGGCGGGAAGGCGGCCTGGTCGGAAAAGCGTTAAAAGAGGTGTTTCCCGAGACGCATTTCGATGAGGTAGTGCGCGAGGGAAACGCGGTGATGAATCAGGTCTATGTACAGGGAGATCAGACGCTCTTAATCAGCGAGCTCCCGGTGAATGAGCCGGATAAGCGCCCCGGCGGGGTGCTGCTCATATTGCAGGATAGAACGGAGGCACTGCGCCTCTCGGATGAACTCTCCGGCGCACATAATATGATGGAGACGCTACGCGCCTTTAATCATGAATTCTTAAATAAGCTGCACATCATTCTCGGATATTTACAGACGGGAGAAATTGACAGAGCTAAGGAGTTTATCATAAACTCTAATCTTGTTTCCAGTCAGTCGGTGCGGGACACGGCGAACGCACTTCGGGTGTCGGAGGTCTGCGCGCTCGTCATCGGGAAGATGATGCACGCGGCGGAGAGCGGCATACGGCTTAGCCTAGAACCCGGCAGCAGTCTGATGGAGCGGGATCTTCTGATGGAGCCCAGGGAGTATGTGACCGTGGTCGGCAACCTTCTTGAGAATGCCATCGAAGAGCTCAAGGAGAGCGGCGAGAAGAACGGCGAAATACGTCTCGGTATCTTCGCAAAGCCCGGTGTCAACGTGATCAGTTGCGAGGACAGCGGTCGCGGCGTGAACGCCGAACTCCTGGATCATATCTTTCAGCGTGGGGTCAGTACCAAGGGAAAGAATCATGGCACGGGTCTCTACCTGGTCAAACAGGTGGCGGACAAGTACGGCGGTGAAATTTCCGTTGAGACCGAGCCCGGTGAGGGCAGTTGTTTTACGGTAAGTCTGACCGCTTTGCAGAGCGCAGAGCGCCGGAAAGGAGCAGAGTGATGTATCGAGTATTGATTGTAGAAGATGACCCGATGGTGGCATCCATTGACCGAAGTTATGTCGAGAGAACCGCAGACTTTACGGTCGTTGCCGTCTGTAAGAACGGCGTGGAGGCGCTGGAGCTGTTTAAGACCGAGGAAATCGATCTTGTTGTGCTGGACTACTATACGCCCGGTATGAACGGAGATGAGTTCCTGGACAAGCTTCACGAGACCGGCGTTCGCCCGGAAGTCATCATGGTGACTTCCGCGAACAGCGTGGAGATCGTGCAGGAGCTCCTGTCCCGCGGTATCAGTGACTACCTTGTGAAGCCCTTTGAGTATGACCGTTTCCGCGAGGGCCTGGAGCGTTTCCGCAGAAGAAGAGAAGTGCTGCAGGATGCGGGTACCGGTATGCGTCAGGAGGAGATAGACCGCATGCTCTCCCGCGGCGCCGCGGAGAGATTGCAGGACTCCGAGCCGCTTCCGAAGGGCATGAACCGTCAGACGCTCTCTCTGGTGCGCGAGTATCTTCGGAATCATCTCGGACAGCGCTTCACAAGTGAGGCGATTGCGACCCAGATCGGTCTTTCCCGTATCACGGTGCGTCGCTATGTGAGCTTCCTCGTGGAGCGCGGCGAGCTCACGAGCACCATCGATTACCAGACCGGCGGCAGACCCGGAATCCTGTATCAGTATAGGGAATTTCAGTGAAAAATGCCGATGACGCTGCTATCGGCCCGAGAAATAGCAGGAAAAGAGCGGACTTTCCGGAAGGAGAGTCCGCTCTTTTTTTCCTGCTCAAAAAAAGGGTTGATACTTTTTATGAAAATTTTATAATTATGAACGCTACTGTTTCCAACGAGTGAAAGGAGAATACTATGGAAACACTCATGGCGTACTTTGGTAAGTTCACCGCGGCAGAGGCGGGCAAGCTTGCCAACTTCCAGTTCGAGTATCTGACGACCCTCGGCTTTGCGGCCATCGTCATCTTCCTCGGACGCTTCATTGTGTCGAAGTCGAAGGCACTGCAGAAGTATGCAATCCCGGCACCGGTCGTTTCGGGACTCATTTTCTCCCTCGTGATCTCGGGCATCAAGGGTGCCGGCATCATGGAGTTTACCTTTGACGCAAAGATCATGAAGGATCTCTGCCAGAACCTCTTCTTCCTCTGCGTGGGCTACGGCTTCAGCGCAAAGATGTTGAAGAACGCAGGCGGCAAGCTCTGCATCATGATCGCGTTTGCGGCTTGTCTGCTGATTACGCTGCAGAACATCCTCGGCGTGGTGCTCGCGCATGTGATCGGCATGAATCCGCTGCTCGCACTTCAGTGCTCCTCGGCTTCGATGTCCGGCGGCGTCGGCACGGCTTCCGCTTTCGGCCCGATCTTTGAGAAGATGGGCGCTGCGGACGCGACGACGGTCGGTGTTGCTGCGGGTACGCTCGGTAACATCATGGGCTCCCTGATCGGCGGACCGGTTGCGGCTTATCTCATCACGAGCAAGGGCCTCAAGTCCGACCCGAACGATAAGCCTGAGGCACAGAGAACCGGTGTGAAGCCGACCCTCGACAACACGCGTATGATTTATGCGTTTGCGACCTGCCTGCTGCTTGCGGCACTCGGCATGCCGATTTACATGCTCCTCGACTCGATCCCGATGATTGAGATGCCGAAGTTCATCGGCTGCCTCTTCGCGGGTGCCATCGGCAGAAATGTGATGGAAGCGCTCGGCGTCGACACGAGAGTGCCGGAGACCGAGGCAATCGAGCACATGTTCCTGGAGCTCTACCTCGCGCTCGTGCTGATGACCATCGACATCACGAAGCTCGCGCCGGTTGCGGGCCAGATGGGCATCATCCTCGTTGCACAGGCGGCTCTCATGGCTGTCTTTGCAATCTTCATCTCCTTCAATCTCTTCGGAAGAGACTACGGCGCAGCGGTCATGGCGGCAGGAAACTGCGGTTGGGGTTGCGGCTCCGGACCGAACGCGGTTGCAAACGAGAAGGCGGTTATGGACCAGTACGGCTACCACGATATCGCATGGGTGCTCTATCCCTCCTTCGCCGTCATCATCGACGATATTTACAACCCGATTTGCCTCTCTCTGATGGGAAGCTTCTTCGGAAAGTAAATCAAAAATCAAACTCTGCAGAACACCCTGTCCCCGTGGACAGGGTGTTTTTTTATTCGAAACTTGAAGCATAGAAATTCAAATGATATAATCGTAGAACGCTGAGCACACACCATCGGATTCTACATACTTTTTTCAGCGTTTCCGAGGCTATTTATTTCTGAAACCAAGGAGGAGTTGTGGGATGCCGATCTGTTTTGCCGCGAGGAAAAAGCGCGCTGTATTTGCGCTTTGCCTTGTTTTTTTGTGTTCATTTTCCGCCTGCGGTTTGCGGAAACAAAATGAGTCCCAAGCGACCTGGCTCACGGTCGGAACGGCGGATGCGGGCGGCAGCATGTACGCGAACGGCTCGGAACTTGCGGCGGCAATTACGGCGCGGGACGAGGGGCTTCGTTTTAACTTAAAGGCCTCCACGGGTTCTCCGGGGAACCTGAGAGCCCTGCTCTCCGGCGAGGTGGATTTGGCACTGATCACCGCGGATATCGCGGCCAAAGCGAAGGAGGAGTCGGGCGGCGAAGAACTCCGCGTCATCGCCGCGATTTATCCGAGTGTCAGCCACTGGATGGCGCTCCGGGAGAGCGGTATCACCACCGTTTCGGAACTCAAGGGAAGCGCGCTTGCCATAGGCCCCGAGAACTCCGCAACCGAGCATGCATCCGAGCGAGTATTCGAAAAACTCCGTTTCCCCGAAACGGGAAACTATTACTACGCGGGCATAGGGCACGGTGCGGAACTGGTGGAGCGGGGCGAGGTAAAAGCGGTACATGCCTTTGCGGGCGTGCCGACGCCGGGACTCAAAAAATTGGCCTCGACAAAGGACAGCGTTCTGCTTCGCTATGAAAGCGCGGAACTCGATAAAATTCTCTCCGGAGAGGCGGAATATTTTCCGACCGTTATCCCGAAGGGCAGCTATCCCGGACAGGAGGAGGATATCCCGAGTTTCGGGGTAAAATGTCTGCTCTGTGTGCGCGCGGATATGGATGAAAATTTGGTTTATCGGTTGACGAAACATGTATATGAGTCGCTGCCGGAACTCGCCGCATCGAACCCGAGTTTTGCGGGCGCGGAGGACAAGTCTTTTTATCTTGAGGACCTGCCCCTGTCGCTGCATCCGGGCGCGCTGCGCTATTATCAAGAGCAAGGTCTCACGGAGGATAAAGAGAGATGAAATGCCCATTTTGCAATGCGCCGGATACGCGCGTCATTGACTCCCGCCCGGCGGATGAGAACGCGACCATACGCCGCCGTCGCCAGTGCGAGCGCTGCGGCAAGCGCTTCACGACCTATGAGAAGCCTGAGACCATGCCGCTCATGATCATCAAGAAGGATGATTCGAGAGAGGCCTATGATCGCGCAAAGATTGAGCGGGGCATTGTGAGTTCCTGCCATAAGCGCCCCATCAGCTCGGCACAGATTACGGCGATGACCGATGCGGTAGAGACCGCGCTCTTTAATCGGGAGGAGAGAGAAATTCCGTCGACCGTGATCGGCGAAATGGTCATGGAACAGTTAAAGCAGGTGGATCCGGTCGCCTATGTGCGCTTTGCCTCGGTGTATCGGGAGTTTGAGGACGTGAACACCTTCATGTCGGAAATCAATAAGCTCATCACGCAAAAGGAGCAGGCATGAGAGCCTTCTTTCCCGAGGATGAGGTGAATTCGGTCTATGACTTTCCCTTCGAGAGCCTCACGGAGCGCGGCATACGCGGCATCATCTTTGACATCGACAACACCTTGGTGCCGCCGGATGCGCCGGTCGATGCGCGTTGCCGCGCGTTGATTCGCGCTTTAAAGACAGCGGGCTTTCGCATCTGTCTGGTGTCCAACAATAAGGGACCGCGGATTGTGCCCTTTGCGACGGCGCTGAATCTTCCCTATGTGGAGCGCGCGCTGAAGCCGCGGCGCTACGGGTACCGCCGCGCGATGGCGCGCATGGGAACCGCACCCGCAGAGACCATAGCGATCGGCGACCAGCTCTTCACGGATATCTGGGGCGCCAACCGCGCCGGCATGCACAGTCTCCTGGTGAAACCCATGGAGCCGAAGGAGGAGATTCAAATTCTCGTAAAGCGCCTCATCGAGCGCCCCTTCCTTTGGTACTACCGGAGGAAAAAAGCGGGGGGAGAGGCGCATGATTGACGCAAAGACCAAGGTGTTCGGCCTGCTTGCGAATCCGATCGGGCACAGCCTCTCGCCGCGCTTTCAAAACGCGCTCGCCGCATACTGCGGGGAGAACGCGGTCTATTTGCCGTTTGAGGTGAAGCGCCCCGAGACGCTGGAAGCGGCGCTAAAGGGGGCGCATGCACTCGGCATTGCGGGACTGAATGTGACCGTACCCTATAAGGAGACAGTCATCCCCTACTTAAGCGGTCTCAGCGAGGAGGCACGGCTCATCGGCGCGGTGAATACCCTCGTTCGGAGCGAAGAGGGGTATGTCGGTCACAACACGGACATTGCGGGAATGGAGCGCATGCTTTTGCGGCAGGGGCTCTCGATTCGGGGCGCAAAGGTTCTTGTTCTCGGCGCGGGCGGTGCCGCGCGGAGCGCGGCCGTGCTCGCGGCGCTCAAGGGAGCGGCTGAGCTCGTGATTCTGAACCGGAATAAGGAGAGGGCGGAGGCGTTCGCTAAGTCGCTGCGGAACGTGGCGCCGGAACTGCCTGTCCTTACGGAAGGGCTCGACGCCTGGGAGAGCCTTTCCGGCAATGACTATCTCGCAATCCAGTGCACGAGTGTCGGTATGTGGCCCAAGGCAGAGGAAGCTGTGATTGCGGACCCGCGCTTTTACAAGAAACTCTCTGCGGCTGCGGATATTGTGTACACGCCTGCGGAAACCGAATTCTTGCGGCTTGCGCGCGCGGCGGGAAAGCCTACGGTCGGCGGCCTGCCCATGCTGATTTCGCAGGGTATTCACGCATTTTCGCTCTGGACGGGCAAAACCTGTACCGCGGCGGACGAGGAGAGTCTGCTCAAACTGGTGCGAGAGGCGCTTCCCGCCTAGAAAGTAAGAGAAAAAAGCTTGCGAAAAATATCTGCCTAGCGTAGAATACAGTAGACTATTTGGGAACGAACGGATGGAGGGTTAACTTTATGATTTCTGCAGGTGATTTCAGAAACGGCATCACGCTTGAGATTGACAACGCGGTCTATCAGATCATTGAATTCCAGCACGTGAAGCCGGGTAAGGGCGCAGCATTCGTGCGCACCAAGATCAAAAACGTGATGACAGGAGCTGTGACTGAGCGCACCTTCCGTCCGACGGAGAAATTCCCGACCGCACGCATCGACCGCGTCGAGATGCAGTATCTCTATGCCGATGACGACATGTTCAACTTCATGAACACGGAGACCTACGATCAGATTTCTCTGAACAAGGAGCTGATCGGCGATGCGCTCAAGTTCGTCAAGGAGAACGAGATGGTCAAGGTTGTCTCCTACAACGGCAACGTGTTCTCGGTCGAGCCGCCGCTCTTTGTCGAGCTGGAGATCACGGAGACCGAGCCGGGCTTCGCGGGCAACACGGCAACCGGCGCGCAGAAGCCGGCTATCGTTGAGACCGGCGCACAGATTTCCGTGCCGCTCTTTGTCGGCATCGGCGACCGCGTCAAGATCGACACCCGCACGGGCGAGTATCTCGGCAGAGCACAGAACTAAGACACAAAAATCGAAGGGCAGCCCGTGGCCGGGCTGCTCTTCTTCACGTTGAGGAGTAAACATGGCGACAAAGACTATCCTGGAAGCAATGAATGAGAGCGTGGCGCGTGCCTTTGCCGCAGCAGGCTATCCGGACGCGCAGGCCTCGGTGCAGCCCTCGAACCGTCCGGACCTCTGCGAGTACCAGTGTAACGGTGCAATGGCGGTGGCAAAGAAGGCGGGAAAGCGCCCGCTCGAGGTTGCGGAGGCCGTGGCGGAAGAACTGAAGCGGGAAGAACTCTTTGCGGAGGTCGGCGCCGTGCCGCCGGGCTTCATTAACCTCCGTGTAAGTCCGGCTGCTCTGGCGGCACACGTGCGCGCGCTCGCGGAGGCGGAGCAGTGCGGCGTGGCGCGCGATGAGAGTCGGAAGATTGTTGTCGACTACGGCGGCGCAAATGTCGCGAAGCCGCTTCACGTGGGACACCTTCGCTCCGCCATCATCGGCGAGGCCTTAAAGCGCATGGGCGCTTTCTTCGGAAACGAGATGATAGGCGATGTGCACCTCGGTGATTGGGGTCTCCAGATGGGACTCATTATCGAGGAGCTGCGCCTTCGTAAGCCGGAGCTCCCGTACTTTGACGAAAACTTCACCGGTGCGTATCCGGAGGAAGCGCCGTTTACGATTGCCGAGCTTGAGGAGATTTACCCGACCGCAAGCAAGCGTTCTAAGGAGGACGAGGCCTTTGCCGAGGCTGCGCATCAGGCAACCGTAAAGTTGCAGAGCGGCGATCCCGGGTTCACCGCGCTCTGGAAGCACATTCTTCGTGTGTCCAAGGCGGATTTAAAGAAAAACTACGATGCGCTTGCGGTCTCGTTTGAACTCTGGAAGGGAGAGTCCGATGCGCAGCCGCTGATTCCCGGTCTTATCGAAGATCTCGAGACGCGGGGCATTGCGCGAGCTTCCGAGGGGGCGCTGGTCGTTGACATTGCGGAGCCGGGCGACAAGAAGGAACTTCCGCCCTGCATCGTTCGGAAGTCGGACGGCGCGGCACTCTATGCGACCAGCGACCTCGCAACCTTAATCGACCGCGAGGCGACGCTTTCGCCGGACTGCTATATCTACATTTCGGATAAGCGTCAGGAACTCCACTACACGCAGTTCTTCCGCGTCGCGCGGAAGGCGGGCATTGTCCCCCCGGAGCACGAGCTCATCTACATCGGTTTCGGCACGATGAACGGCAAGGACGGGAAGCCCTTCAAGACCCGTGAGGGCGGCGTGATGCGCTTAGAGACCTTGATACGGGAGATTCGGGAGGCGGTTTCTACCCGCATCGCGGAGAATCCGGACATCACGGCGGAGGAGGCAGCGCGCACTTCGGAGCAAGTGGCGCTCGCCGCACTGAAATACGCGGACCTCTCGAACCAGGCTTCGAAGGACTATGTTTTCGACCTGGAGCGCTTTGCCTCCTTTGAGGGCAACACCGGACCCTACATTCTCTACACGGCGGTGCGCATCAAGTCCATACTCAAAAAATACGCGGAGCAGGGCGGCGCGCCCGTGAATTCGGCAGACCTTCGCCCGGCGGAGAGCGAGAGCGAAAAGGCCCTCTTCCTCGATTTGGCGCGCTATCCCGAGGTGATGCGCGGAGCCTGGAAAGAACTTGCGCCGCACCGCATCTGCCAGTATCTCTACGGACTTGCGGATCACTTCAATTCCTTCTACCACGCGGTCCGCATCCTGCAGGAGCCGGATGAGGCAAAGAAGCGCGGCTACCTCGCGCTGATTGCGACCGCGGAGCGGGTGATTGAACTTTCGCTCGCGGTTCTCGGCATGGAAGTGCCGGAACGCATGTAAAATGTAAGCTTTGTACGAAAAAAAAACCACGCATTGCGTGGTTTTTTCTAATTTGACGGTTTCGGCATGTTATAATATTAACGCAGAAGTAACTGAATCCGAAAGAAAGAGGGTAGTCAGATGGGATTGGCAACTTTTCGAGGCGGCGTCCATCCGTTTGAGGGCAAGGAACTCTCAATGGACAGAGCTGTCACTGTGCTGAAACCGACTTCCGGCGAGATGGTGTATCCCCTCTCGCAGCACATCGGCGCTCCGGCAAAGGCAATCGTCAAGGTCGGGGACGAGGTGCTGGTGGGGCAGAAAATCGCCGAGGCGGGCGGTTTTATCTCGGCGGTCGTGGTGAGCTCCGTGTCGGGCAAAGTAAAGAAGATTGAGCCCCGCGTCACCGCAGGCGGCGCGAAGAGCATCTCGATTGTGATCGAGAACGACGGTCTGTATACGGCGGTTGAGGGACTCGGAGAAGACAGAGATGCGACAAAGCTCAGCAAGCAGGAAATCCGGGACATTGTTCGCGAAGCGGGCATTGTGGGTCTCGGCGGCGCAGGCTTTCCGACCAACGTAAAGCTCACGCCGAAGGATGAGTCAAAGATTGACTATGTCATTGTAAACGGCGCTGAGTGCGAGCCCTATCTGACCTGCGATTACCGCATGATGATTGAGGAGCCGGAGCGTCTGGTCGGCGGTCTCAAGGTCATGCTGCAGCTCTTCGAGAATGCGAAGGCTGTGATCGGCATCGAGAACAACAAGCCGAAGGCCATCGAGAAGCTCCGTGCGCTTGTGAAAGACGAGCCGAAGATTACGGTGGAGCCCTTAAGAACCAAGTATCCGCAGGGCGGCGAGCGCTCGCTGATTTATGCGGTGACCGGCAGAGAAATCAACTCCTCCATGCTCCCGGCGGATGCGGGCTGTGTCGTGGACAATGTGAACACGGTCATGGCGATTTACGATGCGGTCTGTAAGCAGACCCCGATTTTGGAGCGCGTGATTACCGTTACCGGCGATGCCGTGAAGGAACCGCAGAACTTCAAGGTCAGAACCGGCATGAACTACAACGACATCATCGAGGCGGCCGGCGGCTTTGTCGGCGAGCCGAAGAAGATACTCTCCGGCGGTCCCATGATGGGCCAGGCCATGTATACCACGGATGTCCCGGTCACGAAGAACTCCTCTTCGCTGACCTGCTTCCTCGAGGACGAGGTCGAGAAGAACCCCGAGAGTCCCTGCATCCGCTGCGGACGCTGCGGTGAAGTATGTCCCGAGTTTCTGGTTCCGGTGCTCATGATGCAGACCTGCATGTCCGGAAACAGCGAGGGTTATGAGAAGCTCTACGGCATGGAGTGCATTGAGTGCGGCAGCTGTTCCTACATCTGTCCCGCGAGACGGCCGCTGACCCAGGCGTTCAAGCAGATGAAGCGCCGCATCGGCGAAGAGCGGCGTCAAAAGGCTGCCGCAGAGAAGGCAGCGAGCGGAAAGGAGGCAAAGTAAGCGATGAATTTATTGAATGTTTCCGCCTCTCCGCATGTGAGAGACCGCGTTTCCACGCGGGAGATCATGCTGGATGTCTGCATTGCCATGATTCCCACGGCGGTGTACGGTGTCGTGCAGTTCGGTCTCCACGCGCTCTGGGTGATTTTGGTCACGGTCGCTGCGGCGGTGCTCTCCGAGTACCTCTGGCAGCGCGGCATGAAAAAAGAAGTGACGATTACGGACTTCTCCGCGGTTGTCACGGGTCTCATCCTGGCACTCAATATGCCGCCGGAGATTCCGCTCTGGATTCCGGCACTCGGCGCTGTCTTTGCGATTGTGATTGTAAAGCAGATGTTCGGCGGCCTCGGCCAGAACTTCATGAACCCGGCGCTTGCCGGCAGATGTTTCCTGCTGATTTCGCTCGCGAAGTATATGAATAACTTCACCTCGAAGCCGATTAACTTCGACGCGACGACGGGTGCGACCCCGCTTGCGATTATGAAGACCGCGATGAAGGCGGGCTCGCCGGCGACCGCGGATGTGAATCTCTTTCAGCTCTTTGTGGGTCACATTCCGGGCACCATCGGTGAGGTCTCCGCAATTGCCCTGCTCTTCGGCGCGGCTTACCTGCTCTGGAGAAAGGTAATCAGCTTTGAGATTCCGGTCATCTACATTGCATCGACCGCGCTCTTTGTCTTCATCTTCGGTGAGCACAACGTAAACTATGTGCTCGCACAGGTGCTCGGCGGCGGTCTGATTTTCGGTGCCTTCTTCATGGCGACCGACTACGCGTCCACCCCGCTCACCAAGAAGGGACAGATGATTTACGCACTGATTATCGGCATACTCACGGGTCTCTTCCGTATCTTCGGTACCGGTGCGGAGGGTGTTTCGTACTCGATTATCATCGGCAACATGCTCTCGCCGCTCATTGAGAGCGCAACCATTCCGAAGGCATTCGGCAGAAGGGGGGCAAAAAAAGCATGAGCAAGACAAAAGAAACTTCGTTTGTGAGCGATGCCCTGCGCCTCATGCTGATCACGGTGATCGCGGGCCTTCTGCTCGGCGTCGTCTATACCGTGACCTATGAGCCGATTCAGGCGGCGCAGAATGCGACGACAATTGCGGCGTACAAGCAGGTGTTCCCGGATGCCGCTGACTTTCAGGAGAATCCGGACGGCGCGGCGCTCATTGAGGCGAACGCGGCTCCCCTCGCGGAGCAGGGCTTCGGCAATGTCCTGATTGACAAGGTGGTCAATGCGGTCGATGCGAACGGTCAGGTGGTCGGCCACATTATCAATGCGAGCTCGAAGGACGGCTACGGCGGACTGGTGTCGATTTCGGTCGGCATTCAGGCAGACGGTCAGACCGTGAACGGTATTGCCTTCCTCTCGATTTCGGAGTCGGCGGGTCTCGGCATGAACGCACGCGACACCGACTGGTACAAGCAGTTTAACGGCAAGAAGGGCGAGAAGTTTGAGGTGACCAAGGCCGGCGACGGCGAACTGGACAACAACAAGATCAACGCGATTTCCGGCGCGACCATCACCTCCCGCGCGGTGACCAATGCGGTCAACGCGGCGCTCTACTTTGTGAACAACGGCTTAAAACAGTGAGAGGGGGAAAAGATTCCGTGAAAGTATGTATGGAACGCCTGAAGAACGGTATCATCACAGAAAATCCGGTCTTCATCATGGCGCTGGGACTTTGCCCCACCTTTGCAGTTACGACCTCCGCGGTCAATGCAATCGGAATGGGACTTTCGTCTCTGGTTGTTCTGATGTTTTCGAACTTCTTGATTTCCGCGCTCTCGGGCGTGATTCCGGGGAGAGTGCGTCTTCCCGCGGAGATTGTCGTCGTCGCGTCCCTCGTGACGATCGTGCAGCTTCTCATTCAGGGCTTTGCGCCCTCGATTTACACGGCTCTCGGCATTTACATCCCGCTGATCGTCGTAAACTGCATCATCCTGGGCCGCGCGGAGGCATACGCACTTGGCGCAAAGCCGATTCCGGCGCTCTTTGACGGCATCGGCATGGGACTCGGCTTTACCCTGGCGCTTCTGCTCCTCGGATCCTTCCGTGAGCTCATCGGCGCAGGTTCGATTTTCGGCATCAAGCTGATCCCGGATGCTTACCACATTTCGATTTTCGTTCTGCCCCCGGGTGCCTTCTTTGTCATGGCCTTCCTCGTAGCGGCAATGCAGTACTATCAGGATGAGAATCGCGGTCGGAAGAAGACCAACGGTCCCTCCCTCGAAGAGGTGAAGACCAAGGTTGTGAAGCCGGTCGCAAAGCCGGCGGCAGCGGCGGGCGCAACGGCAGCTGCTGCGAAGCCCGCGGCGGCGGTGACACAGGCGGTAGCTGCGACACAGGCAGCGGCACCCGCAACGGCTGAGGCACAGAGCCCGGCAGCGGCGGAGAAGAAAGAGGAGGCGAAGTGATGTCAAAGATAGCATTGCTCCTGGTGAGCGGCGCATTGGTCAACAACGTCGTGCTCTCCAGATTCCTCGGACTCTGCTCTTTCGTCGGTGTCTCGAAGAAAAAGGACACCTCGGCCGGCATGGGCGGCGCGGTTATCTTTACGATATTCCTCGCGACCATCCTTTCCTCGCTGGTCTACATGTTCGTGCTGCGGCCGCTTAAAATCGACTATCTGCAGACCATTGTGTTCATTCTTCTGATTGCGTCCCTCGTGCAGTTCATCGAGATGTTCATGAAGAAGAGCATGCCCGCAATGCACGCATCCCTCGGTATTTACCTCCCCCTGATTACGACGAACTGCGCCGTGCTCGGCGTGGCACTCGACAACGTACAGAAGGAGTACAATTTCATTGAGGGTCTTGCATGGGGCGTCGGCACCGCAGCCGGCTATGCCATTGCCATTGTCATCCTTGCGGGCATCCGCGAGAGATGCGAGGGCAACGACATTCCGAAGTACTTCCGCGGCCTGCCCATCGTATTGATTATTTCGGGACTCATGGCAATCGCATTCACCGGCTTCTCGGGCATGATCAGCTGAGCGGAGGGAGAGAGATGAATTATACAATTATCATTGTCTCGTTTGCGATTGTCGGTATCGTCGGCCTGATTTGCGGCATGGGTCTCGGCGTTGCAAGCGAGAAGTTCAAAGTAGAAGTAGATGAGAAGGAACTTGCGGTCCGCGAGGCGCTGCCCGGCAACAACTGCGGTGCCTGCGGTTTTCCGGGCTGTGACGGCTGCGCGCATGCGATTGCAATCGGCGAGGCGGCGGTCACCCAATGTCCGGTCGGCGGCAAGCCGGTCGCACAGAAGATTGCGGACATCATGGGTGTCCAGGCGGGCGAGGCGGTCAAGAAGGTCGCGATGGTCCGTTGCTCCGGTACCTGTGACAAGGCGATTAAGCGCGCCAAGAACGTAGGTCCGATTGACTGTAACCAGATGTCGGTCATGCCCGGCGGCGGCGATCTCGGCTGTGAATTCGGCTGCCTCGGCGGCGGTTCCTGCGTGAAGGTCTGCGAATTTGACGCCATCCATGTGGTGGACGGCATTGCCGTGGTCGACAAGGAGAAGTGCGTGGCCTGCGGTCTCTGCGTCAAGGCTTGCCCGCGTCACATCATCGAGATGACGACTTACAAGGCAAAGTACCACGTGAGATGTATGTCGCAGGAGAAGGGCAAGGCAGTTAAGGATGTCTGCCAGGCGGGCTGCATCGGCTGCACGCTCTGCGTGAAGGAGTGTAAGTTCGATGCCATCCACATGAACGGAAACGTGGCCCAGATCGACTACGACAAGTGTGTGAACTGCGGTGCCTGTGCGAGAAAGTGCCCGGTCAGCGTCATCAACTAAAGCGCTGCGCAACAAGGAAAGTCAACAATGCTTACCTATCAAAGAAGCGCCCTGTCCACAGCGGACAGGGCGCTTCTTTTTTCCTCGCGTGGCTTGCTTTAGCGTTCCGAAATCTGTACGACCAAGCGGTGCGGCAGGCAGGCAATGATCTCGCCGGTGCGGGAGATGCGCCCGGTGTGCACGCAGACTTTGTCGGGGCAGTTGGCCTCGCTGATCCAGGCCTCGCCGTTATGAATGATGAGGGTATTTACGCCGCCGTCCGAGGTTTGAAAGACATCTTCTCGGTCTTTCGAAAGCGGATAGTCGCCGACCACCGTTCCGTACTGCGAGACAATGACGCGCATACCGCGCTTGCTGCTTCCGAGCCGCTGCCAAAGGAGTAAGAGCAGCGCTGCGAGGCAGAGGACGGCGATGAGAATCAGCTCCCGTTTTCGCTTCTCTGTCATGCGTTTTCCTCCCCGGGGAGCCCGAAGCGGGAAAGAGACGAGTTCTGGTAGCGGGCATCTTGGGTCACTTCCGGGCCAAACCAGGCGGGCGGCAAAAAGCGCGCCGCACTCTCTTCGTCGGGGAACTCCACTTCGACGAGCCAAAGCCCCGACAGCGCCCCGTGAAACACATCGAGTTCCGCGGTGAGCTCTGTGCCGGAGAGCGGAATTCGATAGCGTGTCTTTTCGATGCGGAGACCGTCACACTTTTCGAGAAGGTGGGCAAAGCTCTCCGCCGTGAGAGGCAGATTATACTCTGTCCGCTTCATAAGGCCGCTGCCCTTATAGGTGAGAACATAGGTCTCGCCCTCGCGCCGCACGCGCAGGGTCGGCGAAGTCGAGAGATAGCCTTGTAGATACTCCTGATGCGAAAAGTCGCTCAGCGCTTCCGGCAGCGCATCGATTAAAAATTTGCGTTCTATTTCCATGTATTCCATACCAAATAACCTCTCGTTTCCGTAAAAAAAACGGCTTTTCTGTTTTCGTAAAAAACGTCTTGCCCGGGTTCGTAAAAACCGACTCAACTGTTTTCGGAAAAAACAGCTTTCTTGTTTTCGCACCAAACCGTCTTTCTGTTACGTACCAACCGCCCCTTCTCTGAGGCGGACTGCGCTGATTGCGTCTCGCTCGGTCATGAAGTAGGCAGTACTATCTTACGCGCTCGCTGTCTATTTTTCCATGGCAATTTTATCCGACAACTTTCTTGTTGCGCGCCAAAGCGGAGCGCTCAAAGCGCGGAATCGCGGCCGCCGAACTTGATTTTTTGTACAAAAAAGAGTACAATACAAACAGAACGATAGTTCGGGCGAAGGGCGCCCGTATGGAAAGGATGAGACCATGACAGAGCGTATTTCGAAGGAAGTTGTCGAGAAACTGATGCACGCACCCAGTGCCTGCAAAGAAGCGGTGCAGGCGGGCGAGCGTTATTTAGAGGCAGTCGGTACCCCGGAGGAGGAAGCGGCGCGAAAGGCACTGGTAGAGGAACTCAAGGAGGATGTGACGGACATTGACGGGCTCATTGCCTTTGCGTCTTCCCCGGCGGGAGAGGCTGTCTTTGGCAAGGAGGGCGCGGAAGCAACCCGGAAGGCGGCCGAAGCTGCCAAGGCGGGCGGCGAACACTACTGCATCTGCGATGCCTGCCAAGCGGGCGCGGAGATACTCCGAGAAGCCGGTGAGGTGTGAGCGCAATGGAGCTCATTAGAGAAGAATTTACGCTCTTACAGCGTGAATGTCTGGCCTGCGGGAGAGCGGGGGCTTCCTATCTGCTGCTGCAACCCGCGGATGAGCATGATCTTTCGGGCATCGAAGAAGAAGCAAGGCTGCTCGCGGCCTTTGAGGACAAGGGGCAGCTTCCCGGACACGGCCTTTTGGTCGCGGTCCGCGTGAACGACTGGTCTTCGGAGCTCTCCCCCTGGGAAGCGCCCCAGCCTTCGGGCAGTGCCCTCTTCGGTGATGGTGCACCCGCTTTTTTGGAAAAGCTGCTCGCCTTAATCCCGGAACTGCAACGCCGCTTCGGTCTCTCGGAGGATTGCCCGGTGTTACTCGGCGGCTACTCGCTCGCCGGCTTTTTCTCGCTCTGGGCGGCGTACCGGACGGATGCGTTTCAGGCGGTTGCGGCGGCATCGCCCTCCCTATGGTTCCAAGGTTTTATGAAGTATCAGCGAGGCCGTAAGCCGAGGGTAGAAGCGGTCTCGTTAAGCCTCGGCGACAAGGAGGAAAAAACAAGAAACGAAATGATGGCGAGCTGCGGAAGCGCGATGCGGCAGTACTATGAAGAACTTTCGGAGCTTATGGAACCCGGTGCTCTGGTATTAGAGTGGAATCCCGGCGGCCACTTTGACGAGAATGCGAAACGAACGGCGCGCGTCTTCTATCTCGCGGAGAAGATGCTTGCCCGCCGCGCTTGAAAAGCATTGTTACAACGGGGGCTCTGTGCTATACTGTTCTACTGAATACGTCTCATTTGCAAGAAGTATGCTAATTCAGAGAGAACAGATATCTAGGAGGAAGCCCCGATGGCATTTAAGGTAGAGCAGAAAGAAAACAATATGGCAGTGATCACGGTGACCGTGCCGAAGGAAGATTTTCAGAAGGCAATCACCGCAGCGTACAACCGCGAGAAGTCGAAGTATCAGGTGCAGGGTTTCCGGAAGGGCCATGTTCCGCAGGCTGTGATTGAGAAGTACTACGGCCAGGGCGTCTTCTTTGAGAGCGCTGTAAACAGCTGCATCAATGATACCTATCCGGAGGCTTCGAAGGAGAGCGGTCTCACGATTGTGTCCCGCCCGGAGATCAATGTGACCGAGATCGGCAAGGATCAGGATCTGGTCTACACGGCTACGGTTGCGACCAAGCCGGAAGTGAAGCTCGGCGCTTACAAGGGCATTGAGGTCAAGAAGGCAGATGCCGAGGTGACCGAGGAGGATCTCAACGAGGCTCTGCAGAAGGAGCGCGAGAAGAACGCGCGCCTCGTGACGGTCGATGACCGCGCGGCGGAGACCGGCGACAGTGTCAAGATTGACTTTGACGGCAGCATTGACGGCGTTCACTTTGACGGCGGCAAGGGCGAGAACTACCCGCTGGTGCTTGGCAGCGGCAGCTTCATCGACGGCTTCGAGGAGCAGATTGTGGGCCACAAGACCGGCGACAGCTTCGATGTCAACGTGACCTTCCCGGAGGAGTACCATGCGAAGGAACTCGCAGGCAAGCCGGCAGTCTTTGCCTGCAAGCTGCTTGAGATCCAGAGAAAGGATCTTCCGGAGCTGAACGATGAGTTCGCAAGCGAAATTTCGCAGTTTGAGACCCTCGACGAGTACAAGGCTGACTTAAAGAAGCAGCTCGAAGAGGCAAAGGCGAAGGCAGCTGCTGCGCAGAACGAGAATAATGTCGTGGAGAAGGTGGTCGAGAACGCAGAGATCGAGCTTCCGGCACCGATGGTCGACATGCAGTGCGAGCAGATGCTCGACGACTATGCGCGTCGCATGCAGTCTCAGGGCCTGCCGCTTGAGCAGTACATGCAGTACACCGGCATGACGGTGGAGAAGCTGAAGGAGCAGTTCCGCCCGCAGGCCGAGAGAAACTTAAAGACCAGACTGGTGCTTGAGGAGATTGTGAAGGCAGAGAACATTGCGGTCAGCGAGGAGGCAATCGACGCTGAAATCGAGAAGATGGCGGCTGCTTACAAGATCGAGCCCGCGAAGATGAAGGAGTATGTCGGCGCCGAGCAGAGAGAAGAGCTCGCGATGGATCTTAAGATTCAGGAGGCGGTCGACTTCCTCGTTGCAGAGGCAAAGCTTCAGTGAATGTCAGGAGAAATCAAATGAGTTTAGTACCTTATGTCGTGGAAGATTCCGGCCGGGGCGAGCGGAGTTACGATATCTTTTCCCGCCTCTTAAAGGACAGAATCATCTTCCTCGATGAGGATGTCAACGATGTCAGCGCGGGCCTCGTGGTCGCGCAGCTCCTCTTCCTCGAGTCCGAGGATCCGGATAAGGACATCAACCTCTACATCAACAGCCCCGGCGGCAGTGTTACGGCGGGTATGGCAATTTACGACACCATGCAGTATGTGAAGTGCGATGTCTCGACCATCTGCATCGGCATGGCGGCGAGCATGGGCGCGTTCCTGCTTTCGGGCGGAACGAAGGGCAAGCGCTATGCGCTCCCGAACGCGGAGATTATGATTCATCAGCCCTCCGGCGGTGCCCGCGGCCAGGAAACGGAAATCCGCATTGCGGCGGAGCAGATTCTCAAGACGCGCAGCAAGTTAAACGAGATTCTGGCCGCGAACACCGGCAAGGACATTGAGGTGATTGCGCGCGACACCGAGAGAGATAACTACATGACGGCGGAAGAGGCAAAGGCCTACGGCCTGATTGACGCGGTTATCGCGCATCACTGAGTCGTATAAAAGAGAAGGGAAGAAGCATGCCCAATAAGAATGGCGAACATGTGCGCTGCTCTTTCTGCGGCAAGACAGAGGACCATGTCAAGAAACTTCTGTCCGGCCCGAACGGCGTCTACATTTGCGACGAGTGCGTGGCACTTTGCAATGAGATATTGAGCGAAGAGTTTGACCGGGACGAGTCTGCGGAGAGGGCATTGCAGGGCATCAACCTGCTGCGCCCGAAGGAGATTAAGGCCTTTTTGGATGATTATGTCATAGGCCAGGAGAGCGCGAAACGTGTTCTCTCGGTCGCGGTCTACAATCACTATAAGCGCATCATGTCCAATACGGACTCTGAGGTCGAAATTCAGAAGAGCAATATTCTGATGCTCGGACCGACCGGTTCGGGTAAGACCTACATTGCGCAGACGCTCGCAAAGATTCTGAATGTGCCCTTTGCGATTGCGGATGCGACCACGCTCACAGAGGCCGGTTATGTCGGTGAGGACGTTGAGAACATCCTGCTCAAACTGATTCAGGCAGCGGGAGAAGATGTGAAACGTGCCGAATACGGCATTGTTTACATCGATGAAATTGACAAAATCACCAAAAAGAGCGAAAATGTATCTATCACCAGAGATGTCTCCGGAGAAGGTGTGCAGCAGGCTCTCCTTAAAATACTCGAGGGCACGGTTGCCTCGGTTCCGCCGCAGGGCGGCAGAAAGCACCCGCATCAGGAGCTCATTCAGATTGACACAACGAATATCCTCTTCATCTGCGGCGGTGCGTTTGACGGCCTGGAGAAGATTGTCGACTCTCGTCTCGGCAGCGGCGGCATGGGCTTTAACTCCCAAGTCATGGCAAAGAACACGAGAGAAATCGACGAGCTCTTCCATCAGGTGATGCCGCAGGACCTCGTGAAGTACGGTTTGATTCCGGAGTTCATCGGCCGCGTGCCGATTACGGTTTCCTTAGACCTGCTCGACGAGGAAGCGCTGGTCAGCATTTTGACACAGCCGAAGAATGCGCTGGTGAAGCAGTACCAGAAGCTCTTTGAACTCGACAATGTAAAACTTGAGTTTACGGACGGGGCGGTGCGCGAAATTGCCCGTCTTGCGCTGGAGCGGAAGACCGGTGCCAGAGGTCTTCGCGCCATTGTCGAAGACGTCATGATGGATATGATGTACGAAATTCCCTCCGACGAGACCGTGGGCATTTGCACGGTCACCGAGGAGATGGTAAAGCGGGAGGAAGGACCTCAGATTGTCCACCGCGAAGCGAGCGTAAAGCGCGAGCGGCAGAAACCCTCGAGACCGGGGGAGATTGCTTAAGCGGTACAACGAAATAGCGTAAGAACACGAGACACGTGACAGGAAGGCGGGCATATGCCCGCCTTTTGAGTCATTTGCGGCACTGAGATAGGAGGAGGTCATGAGGACAAGAAAACGTTATCCTGTGGTAGCGATGCGTGCGCAGGTTGTCCTTCCGGGCGCTGTGGCGCGTTTTGACCTGAGCCGTAGTCGGACGGTTGCCGCGGTGGAGGCGGCCATGCTACGGGACGGGCTTATCTTTTTGGTGGCGCAAAAAGATCCGGAGGAGATCGATCCCGGCGAAACCGGAATCTATCGCTACGGCACCCTGTGTCAGATTCGGTCGCTCACCAGGACCTCGCACAACACGCGGCGCGCCATGCTCTTCGGCATACGGCGCTGCAGTGTGGAGCAGCTGGTTCTGGAGGGCGAGGCCTATGAGGCCGAGATTTTCAATGCGCCGCTCCGCGCAATCGAAAAGAACGGCGAGGAGACCGAGGCCATGTTGCGCGCGCTGAAGGGCTACTTGCAGCTCTATGCGCGCGAGGACAAGGGCTTTGCGGAGAGGTATCTGCCGCGTCTCATTTCCGAGACCGGGCTCATGCAGCTCCTTCGGGCCAGTTCTTCACAGCTTCCCTGGGCCTGGGGGACGGGACAGCGCCTGCTCGAGTGCAATACGGGCGAGGAATTTTACGAGGTGCTGACCGGAGAACTGACGCGCGAAATCGATGTCGTGCGGATGCGGCATGAGTATGAGCAGAAACTCCGCTTGCGACTTGACAAGAGTCAGCGTGAATTCATGCTAAGGGAGCAGCTGCGCATTATACAGGAGGAGCTCGGGGAGACCGCGGAGGCAGAGACCGATGCAAAGAGTTATGAGGGCAGGATTGCTGCGCTCACGGCAAGTGCCGAGGTGAAACAGAGCCTGCTCCGTGAGACGGCGCGCCTTGCGCGCCTGCCGCAGGGCACGCAGGAGTATGCCCTGCAGCAGAACTATTTGGACACCGTGCTCTCCCTGCCCTTTGACCGCAGTGCGGCGTGCAAGAGCTCTCTTCGGGAGGCAAGGCGAATTTTGGACCGGGATCACTACGGCCTCGAACAGGTCAAAGAGCGCATTCTGGACTCTCTCGCTGTGCGGCAACTGAACCCGGAGGCCGCGCAGGAAGTGATTTGCCTCGTGGGACCGCCGGGAACCGGCAAGACCTCGATTGCGCGCAGCATTGCAGAGGCGCTCGGGCGGCGCTTTGCCCGCATCAGCCTCGGCGGCGTGCAGGACGAAGCGGAAATTCGAGGACACCGCAGAACCTATGTCGGCGCAATGCCGGGCAGGGTCGCGGATGCGCTGCGGCGCGCGGCGTGCAAGAACCCGCTGATTTTACTGGATGAAATCGACAAACTGTCGAAGGAGTACCGCGGAATGGCGGCGACGGCGGCGCTCCTCGAAGTTCTGGACAGTGCGCAGAATCGAAATTTTCGCGATCACTATGCGGAACTGCCCATGGACCTCTCGCAGGTCTTTTTCCTGGCAACCGCAAATACGACGGAGGGCATCCCGGCACCGCTCCTTGACCGCATGACCCTCGTGCACTTAAACAGTTATACCGAGACGGAGAAGTTTCACATTGCGAAGCGCTACCTCCTTCCGAGAACGCGACGAAACGCGGGCCTTAGCGAGGATAGGCTCACTTGGACCGACGGGGCCCTTCGCAAGCTCATACGGGAATACACGCGCGAAGCCGGGGTGCGCGCCGCGGAACGTTCGCTCCGTGAGGTCGCGGAAAAATGCGCGCGAAAACTGCTGTTGCGCGAAGCGGAGCGCTTTGAAGTGACGGCGGCTACGCTGTCCGACTATCTCGGAAAGCCGCGTTATCCGCAGCAGAGAATGCACCGACGCGCGGAAATCGGCCTTGCCTACGGTCTCGCTTACACAGCCGTTGGCGGCGTGGCGCTCTCGGTGGAGGTGGATGTGAACCGGGGACGCGGGCTGTTCCGGCCGACCGGACAGATGGGGGCCGTGATGCGGGAGTCCGCGGAACTGGCATTTGCGGTCGCAAAGCGGGAAGCAATCGGACGCGGGCTTCCGGCCGCCTTTTTCCGCGAAGCGGATGTGCACCTGCACATTCCCGCGGGGGCGGTGCAGAAGGACGGGCCGAGTGCCGGTGCCGCGATGGCGCTTGCACTGCTCTCGGCCTGCATCGGAGCACCCGTGCGCGCAGACCTTGCGGTGACCGGGGAAATTACGCTCCGCGGGCACATACTGCCGGTTGGCGGGCTCAAGGAGAAGTTGCTCGCCGCTGCGCGGGAGCACTTTACGGAACTTGCACTGCCCTTTGAGAACCGCGGCGAGGCAGAGGGGCTGCCGCCTGAAATTACGGCCGGACTTACGATTCACTATATCAAAGAATTTCGGGAACTTGCGGCGCTTGCGCTGACAGGACGGGGAGAAGAGACAGATGGAGAAAAAGACGACAACAGTACGCCCTTCGGTGGCAGGTGCCTTTGGGAAAAAGCGGCAGATTGTGAAGAAGGAGAGGGAGAAGAAGAAGGGGATTGAAGTTCCGCCGGCGGTATACCGCCCGCTGATCGGCGAAGACGGGAAGAGTCAAATTAAGGATGCC
>CAJPKN010000010.1 GCA_905370385.1 Stomatobaculum longum | reverse complement strand
CTTCCGGCGAGAGCAGGAAGAGCAGCGGGAATATTTCCAGTCGACCGAAGAGCATATCGACCGAGAGCACAAACTTCGAGAGATCCGAGAAGGCACTGAAGTTTCCGGTCGGTCCGACCATGCCGAGACCCGGTCCAATGTTGTTAAAGGTACAGACCACCGCAGAGAAGGTGGTCTCAAAGCCCTTGCCGTCCAGCGAGACGATGAGCATAGAGCAGCTCATGATAATGAGGTACGCCGCGAGATAGGCCGTCGTGCCGAACATCACCGAGTTTTCGACCCTGCGCTTGTCCATGCGCACCGAACGCACGCGGCGCGGATGTATCATCTGACACATCTGGGTCCGCAAATGCTTGAATAAGAGCAACACGCGGGACACCTTCATACCGCCGCCGGTCGAACCCGCCGATGCGCCGATGCACATGACGAGGAGCAGCATATAGCGGGAAAACTCCGGCCACTTGTCAAAGTCCGCCGTACAAAAGCCCGTCGTCGTCATGACCGAGGATACCGAGAAGAAACTGTCGCGGAAGGCCTGGCCGAAGTCCGCGGGGTAAAAGCCCTTCAGGAACACATTGCCCGCAATGAGCAGCGAGGCACCGAGCATGATGCCCCAGTACCAGCGGAACTCCTCGTTTAAGAACGCATCCTTCCACTTCTTGCTGAGCATGAGATAGTAGACCGAGAAGTTCACGCCGAAGAGCGCCATAAAGACCGCAATCGTCATCTGCACGAGCTGGCTCGGGTAGGCCGCAATCGAGTTGTTCTTAATCGCAAAGCCGCCGGTGCCGGCCGTGCCGAACGAGTTCATCACCGCGTCAAAGAGCGGCATGCCCTCAAAAAGCAGCACCGCTATCATGACGACGGTCATCACAAAGTAAATAATATAGGTAATTTTTGCCGTCGTTGAAATCTTCGGCACCAGCTTACCGACCGAGGGGCCGGGGCTCTCCGCCTTCATTAAGTTAAAGGGCTCGCCGTCACCCTTGGCGAGCGGCAAAATTGCGAGTAAAAAGACCAACACGCCCATGCCGCCGATCCAGTGGGTAAAACTTCTCCAGTAGAGAAGGCCGTGTGACATGCTCTCCACCTCGGTGAGAATGCTGGAACCCGTGGTCGTGAAGCCGGACACGGTCTCAAACCAGCAGTCGATGTAGCGCGGAATTTCTCCGCTGATGTAAAAGGGAAGGGCACCGAAGAGCGAGAGCACAATCCAACCGAGCGCACAGACCACAAAGCCCTCGCTCATTGAAATCGAACGGTGGCTCCGAATACAGGAGAGCAGAATGCCCGGCAACAGGGTGATAATCGCCGCAATCGCAATGGCCCGCGCGCTCTGCGGTTCCCGGTAGGCCGCCGATACAGCAATGGCCGGCAGGAGAAAAATCCCCTCCACGAGGAGTATATGTCCCATATACTTTCCGATTAAGCGGTAATTCATGCCTCTCCTCCGCGCTCCCGGAAAATATCCGCGAAGTTCGAAATCATGCGATCCGCACTCGCGATGACCATGATGGAGTCACCGCGCATCAGACAATCCTGTCCGCCGGGAATAATAACCTTCTGATTTCTGACAATGCTCGCAATCAGGGTCGAGGGCTTTAAGGGCAGCTCCATGATGGGTTTATTGACAAAGCTTGCCTCCTCCGGAACCGTAAAGCCGAGCGCCTCGATTGCCCCGCCGCCTATGGTATGAAGCGTCTCTACCGAACCTTCGCGCGACTGGCTCGCCGCCCGCGTGTAGCGGGTGATCTCGTTCGCGGTCAGGGACTTCGGGCTCACAACAGCCCCCAGATGTTCCTGGCCGAAGAGATTCAGATACTCGGTGCGGTTCACCTTCGTGATGGTCTTCTTCGTGCCGACCGAGTGCGCATAGAGCGAAATCAGAATATTTTCCTCGTCGATGCCGGTCAGCGGCACCACGGCATCCATGTTCGCAATGCCCTCCTCCGCAAGCAAGTGCTGCAAGGAACCGTCTCCGTGGATGATGCTTGCCTTCGGCAGGAGATCCTCGAGCGCCTTGCACTTCTCGCGGTCCGACTCCACGATGGTAACCGCGAGCCCCGCATTGATTAAATCCGTTGCGAGATAGCGCGCCGTCGCACTTCCGCCGACAATCATCACCTGTTTCACATCGAGGGTCGGAATGCCGAAGCGGCGCAGCAGGAAGGGCAGATCCGCGGTTGCCGCCGCCACCGCAAGCTTATCGCCTGCCCTGAGCTCGGTGGATCCCGAGGGAACCAGTACCTCGCCGCCTCGCTCTATCGTACAAATCAGCGCCTTCTTATCCAGCAGGGGCGCAAGATCCATGAGCTTGCGGTCCGTGAGTTTGCCCTCCTCGGGGACAATGAGCTCCACCATCTCCGCGCGCCCGCCCGCAAAGGAATTTCGCGTGAGAAAGCTCGGAAACTGAAGCAGGCGGAAGATTTCCTTCGCGCAAGTCTTCTCCGGGTTCACCGACAGGTTAATACCGAAGCTCGTCTTTAAAAGGTTCATCTCCCGGTCGTACTCGGGACTGCGAACGCGCGCCACCGTGTACTCACAGCCAAGCTTCTTTGCGACCAATGCCGTCAGAAGATTCACCTCATCGCTGTTGCTCACCGCAATCAGGATGTCACAGTTCTCAGCTCCCGCCTCTCGCAAAATCTCGATCGAAGCGCCGTTTCCGACCACGGTCGAGACATCCAGCTTTTCCTCCAGCGAACGGATGCGCGCCGCATTGCTGTCCACAACGACCACATCGTGCCCTTCTTTCGAAAGTTGCTGTACCAAGAGCTCTCCTATTTTTCCGTTACCGACCACAATAATATTCATTGACTTTGATAAACACCTTTCTCTGTCTAAGCAGCCTTTCTATCATAGCACAGGCCTCTTGCCACACACAAGCCGACAAAGCCTCGGAAATACCGCTCCGTTTGCGCGTTCTCCCGTCCATTTTGACGATTTTTTCAGAGCATACCGCGCGGGAAACGAAACACAGCGCTTCGGTCCGGATTCGTAATCGGACAGACGCTCTTCCGGCCTGCGCATTTGACGCATACTTGCCGCTCTCCGATTTTTTACTTCTCCCCCTTGTCAAGCCTCCTGATTCGAACTATAATGTTCAAAGTTCTTTTATTAGACACTTGTCTATTATAATTCCGATATCAATTATCGACGCAAGCAGCCGAACTAAAATCGCAACAAAGGAGTCAAGTATCATGTACACAGAAAAGAAGCGTTTCAAGAAGAACCCTGCCGGCAAAAAATGGTCGGCGCTCGCCCTCGGCGCAATCCTGGCGCTCGAGCTCCCCTTTGTCGCAGCCGCCGAAGTGACAAGCGGCGTGCGCCCCACGGTCGATGAGGCCTACTATGTGACCCTGGACAGCTACGGAAATCCGACCGACGCCGCCGTCGTAAAGAGCTATGCGTTGAACGGCGCAAACGAAGTCGTTGACTACGGTTCTTACGACAGCGTCGAAAATCTGACGAACGGCATCAAGCCCGAGATCTCAGACGGCAAAGTCCGCTTCTCGCTCGGCGAGAATGCGCCCTCCCACTTCTATTTTGAAGGTAAGACCCGCGCGCCCTTTGAGACTCTCCCTTTCCTACTCTCGATTCAGTACCGTCTGAACGGCGTCCCGGTTGAGGCGGAAAAACTCGCCGGCGAAAAGGGCGTGGTCGAGATTCACATTCGCGCGATCCCGAATCCCGCGAGCAGTGAGTACCAAAAAAACAACTGGTTTCTGACCGCCGCTGCTGTCTTTAACCAAAACGACATTCTCTCCCTCTCGGCGCCGGACGCACAGATTCAGACCGTCGGCAACGTAAAGACCGCTGTCTTCTTCTGGCTCCCCGGCGAGGAGAAGGAATATGTGCTCTCCGTGGGCAGCGAGGACTTCAGCTTTAACGGTTTCACCTTTCTCCTCGGCCCGATGAATGCTGCGGGGCGCCTTACCGACTTAAAGGACTTACAGGACAGTAAGCGGAATATTGAGGACTCCTGGAAGCAGCTGACTGCTGCCGGCGATCAACTCTATGATTCCATGCAGGGCATACAGGGGAAACTGGGACAGGCAGCGGACGGCCTCGACGGCTTAAACCGCGTGCAAAAGAACATACAGAGTCGCGAGAGCGAATTCTACGGCAACCCGGATGCCTTCCTCGGCAATATGGATGCGCTCACGGCGGATCTCGGGCCCGTCGGCGCTCATATGGATGCCGCCGATCGGCACATCGGTGAACTGGAACAGAATTTGGGCGAACTCAATCGGAACCTGCTCTCTCTCAAGCAGCATTTAAAGGAAAGCGAGAGCACCCTCACTTCTCTGCGAGACAATACAGAGAGCCTGCAGGATGCGAGCGATGACTTGGACCGCGACAGCCGCGCCATTCAGTCGGATTTAAAGGCCATACGCGAACGCAGCGCAAACGGCAAAAAGACTGCGGAACAGACTGTCGGCGGCACCCTAGCGCAAATGGGCGCCCTCTACCAAGCCTATGCGCAGTACATGCAGGCCCACGGCTTACAGCCCGTCGACGCCGGCAACCGCGGCGCGAATCGCGTTCGGGTCAGCGGCCGCCTTGCGACCGACTCGGACGCGAGCGGTATCGACTACCGCGCCGATGCCGAAATCAGCGCGGCCCCGCAGTACCCGCAGGGCAGCTTCCAGGATTTTGCGAGCCGAAAGCTTGCCTCCCTCGGCTACTCGGACGAACAGATTGCCTACGCCCTTACACTCTGGAACCGGAGAGCCGAGGTTCAGGCAGCCGCGACACAGGCAAACGACATCTACGGCAAGGTGGATGTGCTCGGCGATGACCTGGATGCACTTCGCCTCTCCTCGCTCTACGACGCTCTCTACGGCAGCGCTTCGACCGGTACGCGCGCGGCAGCGGATGCCGGAGCGCTCTCGGGTGACCTGCAGCAGAGCATTTCTGCCCTCAATCGCCTCTATGAGACCACGGATTCTTATCTCCCGGAACTGCAGGACAGCTTGCGCGATGCCGCTGCCCTGAGTGAGCATCTGAGAGACGGCAGCGCGCGCCTTACGGCGCTGCTCCGCACAACCCGCGACATCTTACAGAGCAACAGCGCTGCCTTTCACGGCAATGCGGACCTCTCCCTCGGCGCGACCGCCTCGATACTCCGTCAGAGTGCCTCCGCGCTCGACAGCACGGATGCCCTGCATCAGGCAAGCGAGAGCATACGTTCCTTGGTTGAGAATCAGTGGGATGAAAACACGGGTGAAAAGACTCGCCTCTTCTCCCTCGATGTCAATGCCGCGCCGGAATCTCTGACCGGCGCCGAAAACGACAACGTGAGTTCCGTCTCCGTCCTGTTGCGAAGCGCGGAGATTAAGAAGGAAGAGGCAAATACACAAGTGAAGGGCGCACAGAACGAAAAGAAATCCGGCCTGCTTGCACGCATCGGAAAAATGTTCGCGGATATCTGGTCTTTCCTGACCGGCTGGGCGCGCCACTGAAATAAAAGGAGTTATCATGATACACAAATTAGCAAGGCGCATTACCGAAAAGCCCCGCTTTGTCCTCTTCGTTGCGGTCCTGCTCCTGATTACGGCTCTGCTCGGCTATATCGGCACCCGCACGAACTACGACGTACTCTCCTACCTCCCGAAGGACGTCCGCTCGGTACAGGGCGAACAGCTGCTCGAGGACCCCTTCCAAGCGGCGGCAACCTCCATGGTAGTCGTCGAGGGCATGCCGCCCGCCTATACGGATGAGCTCTTGCAGAGCATTCAAAAGGTTCCGCATGTCAGCAATGCCTTCTGGGTATCCGATACGCTGGGTATCCAGATCCCGACCGACATGCTTCCGGCCAAGCTCCGCGACGGCTTCTATGCGGGCGATGCGACCCTCATGATTGTTCAATTCGACACGGCACTCTCCGCGGACGAGACCACGGATGCCATCGTGCAAATTCGCGCCCTCACCAACGAGAAGTGTTTTGTCGCCGGCATGTCCGCCATGGTGCAGGATATTAAGGAGCTCGTCATCTCCGAGCTTCCGATTTATACCGTGATTGCCGTCATTTTAATGCTCACGGTACTGCTCCTAAGCTTCGAATCCTATGTCATGCCCTTCCTGCTCCTCGCAAACATCGGCATGGCCGTGCTCTACAATATGGGCAGCAATATCTTTCTCGGACAGATTTCCTATATCACCAAGGCAATCGCCGCCATACTCCAGCTCGGCGTGACCGTCGACTATTCGATTTTCCTCTTCCACCGCTATGAAGAGGAGAAACTGAAGCGGTCGAACAAGCAAGAAGCCATGGCAAATGCCATCTCGTCGGCTTTTGTCTCTCTTTCGGGCAGCTCGCTCACCACGATTGCCGGTTTCCTGGCCCTCTGCGCGATGCGCTTTACCATGGGCCGTGACATGGGCATCGTCATGGCAAAGGGTGTCGTGATTGGTATTGCCTGCGTCATCCTGATTCTCCCCTGCCTCATACTGGTCTTTGACGAGGCCATCGAGAAATACAAGCATAAATCGCTGTTTCCGGATTTTACGAATTTTAACCGCTTTCTCTTAAAGCACCGCCGCTTCTGGATTATCCTCTTCCTCTTTGCGCTGGTGCCCGCGTACTACTCGCAAAAAAACACCGAGATCTATTATCAGATTTCCCGCTCCCTGCCCGCGGATCTCCCCTCGCTCCGGTCGAACGAGAAGCTGAAGGAGGAATTCGATACCGCAACCGAACATGTCGTCATTCTCGACAAGTCCCTGGACAACGGAAAAATCGGCGAAATGGAGGCGGAACTCAAAGCGGTGCCCGGCATCAGCCGTGTGATTTCCTACAACAGTCTGATCGGCAGCGGCATCCCGGAATTCTTCCTGCCGGAAAAGATACGGAAAATATTCCGCTCCGACGACTACCAGCTCCTCATGATGACTTCGACCTTTGAGCCCGCGACCGATGAGACCAAAGCGCAGCTCACAGAGGTACAGGAAATTGTATCCCGCTATGACCCGAATGCCTACCTGACCGGGGAAGCGGCAATGACGGAAGACCTCCGCGAGGTCTTTACCCGCGACAATGTGACGACCAACTATCTCTCTATCCTCTCGATTTTCGTAATCGTCATGTTTGTGTTCCGCTCTCCCACGGTTCCGGCTGCCTTGATTCTCACGATAGAGCTTGCGATTTACATCAACCAAGGTCTGGTCTACTGGATGGGCGACAGCATCTCCTTCATTGCGCCCATCCTGATCGGTGCGATTCAGCTCGGTGCGACCGTCGACTACGCGATACTCGTGAGTTCCCGCTTCCAAGAAGAAATCCAAAGCGGCAAGGATCGCGAGGAGGCGGCGATCCTCGCAGGCGCCACGAGCGATGCCTCGATTATCACAAGTTCGCTCGGGATGTTTGCGGCGACCGTCGGTGTCGCGATTGTCTCCAAAATGTATCTCATCAAAGAGGTCTGCATGCTGCTCGCGCGCGGCGCTCTGATTTCCGCCTTCATTGTCGCCTTTATGCTGCCCTGCATCCTCTATGTGCTGGAGCCGCTCTTCCGGAAAACCGGCCTGCACTGGGATACGCCCCCGGCAGAAAAGAAAGTGAAACAGCCGCGCGAAGCGCACCGCAAAGAGACGAGTGTCAATACTGCTGCCGACTGAAGACTGCCGAAAATCAAAAAAGAGCCCGAAGACCAAAAGGTCTCCGGGCTCTTTTTGTTTCTCTTTTTTGCATTCAGTCGTCTCTGTCCTGCTGGATAAAATCAAGGTGATGCTTGTGCTCTTCCAACTCCGCAGAGCTTAAGAAGAGGTACTTCCGTATGGCGAAGAGCAGCGCAAGCGCAACGACGCCGAGCAGCACATGCACATTGCTCTCGTGCACCACGAGCAAGTTCTTTGTCACGGCAAAAATCATCACTTCAATGATGGAATCCAAGTCGTGACGGCAGAGCATCATGATGAGCTCGAGACACATCAAGATATCCAGCACTACCTGTATAAACTCCGTGAACTGCGTGTGGGAGCTTGCATGTAAGTGCGAGGGCAAATGCCGGACCTGAATCGCAATTGCCACGAAAATGAACATTGCGATGACAACCTCTGCCCACATTGCCGCCTGAAAGAAACGTCCCTGCACGCGGTGCAGGGCATGATTCACTCTCGAATGCCTGTGACCCATAAACCTCCTTCTGTCTTCGTTTCAGCTCAGCCTCAGCGCTCCGCGCCGTAAGTCTCAACTTGTGTCCGAAGGAAATCCAGACCGTAGGCAATCTGGAGCAAATCCTCCTCCGCAAAATCCTCGCCGAGCGTAAAGAGCGTGCGGTAAAAAATCTCGTTGACCGCCGCATCCGTCACTTCCCGCCGGAGTGCGCGCCGCACCGGCCCCGCGAGTTCCTGCAGGGTCGAGAGTATCATGTACTTTAAAGCGCGCACCTCTCTCTCGTCCTTCGCCCAGGCGGCCATATCAAAGTTTCCGGTGAGATCCGGTGCGCCCTCGCAGTCATTGCACTTCGGCGCCTGCAGGCGCTTTCGCATGAGCTTCACCTTCTCGGTCTCCGACCGCAGTTCCTCCTCCGCCGCATCCGGCGAAGCACTCAGCGCAAGCCCCTCGAAAAACACGCGGTCCTTGTCGCTGATCATATTGAAGCTGCCGGTCCCGCCGGTCCGAATCATTCCGACCAGCGCCTCAATGAGTTCCTGTCTCGCAGCGCCACGCTGCCGTTCAGCCGCCGCCCAAGCCTCCTGCGCGGCGCGCTGATCCTTTCGCTCAAACTCCATTTACTTCTCCTTTACGAGCTGCGGCGCTGCCGCAGCACCTCATAGGCGAGCACTCCCGCCGCGACACTCGCATTCAGCGAGTCAATCTGCCCCAGCATAGGGATGCGCGCCGTAAAATCACATTTCTTTCGAACGAGTTCCGAAACGCCCTTGCCCTCGTTGCCGATCACAAGGCCAAGCGGCCCCTTTAGGTTAATGCGATACATCTCCTCGCCGTCCATATCCGCCGCCACGAACCAGAGGCCCTCTTTTTTCAGCTCCTCTATGGTTCTCGCCATGTTCGTGACCTTCGCGACCGGCGTATAATTCAGCGCTCCCGCGGAAGTTCGCGCAACGCTCGCGGTGAGCCCGACCGCGCGGTTTTTGTTGATCACAACGCCGTGCGCGCCGACCTGATTCGCGGTGCGGATAATCGCACCGAGATTGTAGGGATCCTCAATGCCGTCGAGCAATATCAGGAAGGGATCCTCGCCCTTTTCCCGCGCGCGCGAGAGAATGTCGCCGAGTTCCGCATACGCATAACTCGCGACCATCGCAATGACACCCTGGTGCTTTCCGTCTTCGCTCATGCGATTCAGACTCTCTTTGTCCGAGTAGAGTATGCGGCTGCCCTGCTTTTTTGCCTCCCGCACGATGCTGAGAATCGGACCGTCCTTTAAGCCCTCCTGTACATAGAGCTTGTCGACCGTCTTTCCCGCGCGAAATGCCTCCATAACGGCATTGCGCCCCTCAATTGCGTTTTCGTTCATGCGCCTGTCTCTCCTCTTCCTCGAGTGCCGCGAGCGCCGCGGTGAGCAGCGCCCGGAAGCGCTCCTCCTGCCCGCTGAGCTTCCAATAGCCGACCAGCGCCTCAAACGCGGTTGCGCGGCGGTAGTCTATCATGCTCGCATTCTTTGCCATCGTATTCGCATGGGCATTGCGTCCGCGGCGAAGAATGCCGCTCTCCGCCTCCGTGAGCTCCGGTTCCAGATAGCGCAGGAGCTTTGCCTGGGTCTCCGCCTTCACAAAGTGCACCGCCTTGCCGTGCATGCGGTTCACCGGCTGGTTGCCCCCCGCGACAATGCGCTCCCGAATGTAGAGTTCATAGACCGCATCGCCGAGGTAGGCGAGCACCAGCGGCGAGTACTGTGCCGCCTGCTTTACGCTCTCTTCCACTTGACGCCCTCTTTGGTGTCCTCAAGCAAAATTCCCATCGCGGTGAGCTCCGCGCGAATCTCATCGGCCCGCGCATAGTTCTTCTCCTTGCGCGCGGTCTGACGCTCCTCGATCAGCGCCTCGACGCGGGCATCCAGACTCTCTTCCTTCCGCTCCGCGTGAATGCCGAGCACCTCAAGCAGCTTTTCCAAAAGCTCTTTCACGCGGCGGATGTAAGCGGCCGCACTCTCCTTCGTGACCGTTATGTTGGCGCGCTTCACCATCTCGAAAACCGCGCTGATTGCATCGGCCGTGTTAAAGTCATCGTCCATGGCCGCCTCGAATTTCTCGCGCAACGCATCGAAGGCCGCGAGCTCCGCCGTTTCCTCGGCCGTGAGCTCTCTCTCCGCAGCCGCGGCGAGGCAATCGCGAAGATGATCCGTCGCGGTCAAAATGCGGTCCAGGCTCGCCTTTGCGCCGTCCATCATCTCCCGCGAGAAGTTCAGCGGACTTCTGTAGTGCGCCGAGAGCATGAAGAAGCGGAGCACCTGGAGATCGTACTCCTCGCTGATCTGCCGCACCGTCTTAAAGTTGCCGAGCGACTTGGACATCTTGATGTTGTCGATGTTCAGAAAGGCGTTGTGCATCCAGTAGCGCACAAACTGCTTGCCGCTCACCGCCTCGGACTGCGCAATCTCGTTCTCATGGTGCGGGAACACCAAGTCCTCGCCGCCGCCGTGGATGTCAATCGACTCGCCGAGGTACTTCTTACTCATGACCGAGCACTCAATGTGCCAGCCCGGCCGTCCCTCGCACCAGGGAGACTCCCAGTAGGGCTCGCCCTCCTTCTTCGGCTTCCAGAGCACGAAGTCGTTCGGATCTTCCTTTGCCTCCTCGCCGCGCACCTTGAGGGTTCTTAAGCCCGCCTGATTCTCCTCGACATTCTTATGGGAGAGCTTACCGTAATCCGGGAAACTGCTTACGCGGTAGTAAACCGTGCCGTCGTCCGCGACATAGGCGTGACCGTTGTCAATCAAATCCTGAATCATCGCGATCATCCCGTCGATTTCCTGGGTCGCGCGGGGGTGGTAGCTCGCCGGACGCACATTCATGCCGGCCATATCCTTTTTGCACTCCGCAATGTAGCGCTCGGAGATCACAGAGGCATCGACGCCTTCTTCGACCGCTGCCTTGATGATCTTGTCATCCACGTCGGTGAAGTTCGAGACAAAGTTCACCTCATAGCCCTTGTACTCGAGATAGCGCCGCACCGTGTCAAAAAAGATCATGGGGCGCGCGTTTCCGATGTGGATCAGATTGTATACCGTCGGACCGCAGACATACATTCTGACCTTGCCCGGCTCAATGGTCCGGAACTCTTCCTTAAAACGTGTCATCGTATCGTAAATTTTCATCTCATTCTCTCCGTTAAAAGGCAAACGGCGTGTGCCGCAATGCCCTCTCCTCTGCCTGTAAAGCCCATATGTTCCTCGGTGCTCGCCTTGACGCTCACAGCCCCCACCGGGAGCGCGAGCACCTCCGCAATCCGCGCCCGCATCGAAGCGATGTGCGGCGCGAGTTTCGGCGCCTGGCAGACCACCGTGCTGTCAATGTTTCCGATTTCATAGCCCGCCGCGCGAATCAAATCCCCGACCGCGCGAAGGAGTTCCGCGCTGTCCGCGCCCCGGTAAGCCGGATCGCTGTCCGGAAAATGCGCGCCGATATCGCCGAGCGCCGCCGCACCGAGCAGCGCGTCGGAAATCGCATGCAAGAGTACATCCGCATCGCTGTGCCCGAGCAGTCCCTTCTCGTAGGGAATTTCAATGCCCCCGAGGATAAGCGGGCGCTCCGCAACCAAGCGGTGTACATCATAACCCTGTCCGATTCTCATTTCTTCTCCTCCATCAATCAACAGAGAAAGCGTATTCGCCGTCTGACACAGCGCAGCGTGAGTTCCTTTCTGCCGCCCAGTCCCTCGCCGTCCGCATGTAACGGCAGCGCCTCATCGAGAAAGAGGCGAAACTCCCGGCAGCGGTACACGCGCACCCCCGCATAGGATTCCGGCGCTTTTCGCCGCGGCAGGAGCAAAAGCCTTGCCTGCTGCAGGCGGCTGTGCGTATTCAGCACTGCGACCGTCAGAAGCCCGTCCGTCGGCGGCACCTTGTTTGCGAGGCGTATGCCGCCGGCTTCGGTGGCATAGAGTTGGGCGCTCAACAAAAAGAGATGCCCGAATTCGACCCGCTGTCCGCTGTCCGTCTCAAAGTAGCCCCGCGTACAGTGTGCGCGAAGCAGGGAGCGAAAACCGACCAGAAGTCGTAAGCCCCTCCAGATGAGGCGCGAACGCCTCCCGCGGCGCTGCTCCAACTCATACAGTTTTGCGAGCCACTCCGCATCGAAGCCCATGCCGCAACTCACGAGAAAGCGGTGATGCGAGGGCTCATCGCCCCCGAATTCCGCAACCCCGTAATCCAGCTCCCGCTCCTCGCGGGGCGATAGGATGCGCTTCAGACAGCCGAGCGGCGTCCGCGGAAGCTTCAGCCCGCGCGCAAAATCCGAATCGCGCCCCACCGGTATAAAACCGAAGCGAAGCCGCTCCGAGAGACGGGCGCCGTTCAGCACTTCGTTTAACATGCCGTCGCCGCCCACCGCAACCAGCGTAAGGCTCTCCCCTTCATACTCGGCGCTAAGCCGCGCCGCAAGCTGTCTCGCATCCCCGGGGCCGCCCGTCACATAGACCTGATAGGCCGTCTTCGTGCGGAGCAGCCTCCGCTCCAATTTCTTAAAGACGCGGTATCCGCGCTCACCGCCCGCATTCGGATTCACCAAAAAGATCAGCATCGAAATGCCCTCGCTCTCTGCCGTAACCGGCTCTCGCGGCACCATACATCCTTGCCAAATCCATATGTTCCGTTTGAGTATAGCACAAAATGCACCCTGCCGAAAAGGCAGGCTTCCCGTGCGTCCGATTTCCGAAAAAAGTGTTAAAATATCGGTTGACAGGCCACGCATCTTCCCGTATACTAACAAAGTCCTAAAGACATGCGGCGGAATAGCTCAGTTGGCTAGAGCACACGGTTCATACCCGTGGTGTCGAGAGTTCGAATCTCCCTTCCGCTACGATGAAAGCGCCCGCGCGGGGCGCTTTTTTTGTTTTCGTCGAAAAATCCTGTACACTTTGTCACTTCTTTGTTTGCCTGCGCCATGCTAAAATAAAAGCTATCGCAATGCAAATACATGTACACAGGAGATCGCTTTGGATCAGAACAAAACGAATTACTCTCCCGCCCATATTCTTGCGAGAGAACATCTCTTCACCGTCATCTGTCTCTATACCGTCTTCTACATCTTCTGGTTCCGCCACCTGGAGCAGACGGTGTCCGGGGATTACCTCATCATGCACACAAAGGTCGATGAGTGGATTCCCTTCCTGCCGGTGTTTATTGTCCCCTACCTGCTCTGGTTTCTCTACATCTTCGCCGCGCTGGTCTATTTCAGCCGTGCGGATAAAGATGAGGCCGCGGACCTCTGCCTCTTTTTGGCGCTCGGCATGACGAGTTCGCTCTTAATCTGCACACTCTTTCCGAACGGCACCGACCTCCGCATCACGGCGAACCCCGCAAACGGCTTCTTCGAGCATTTGGTCTGGATGATTCAGCGCACCGATACCCCCACCAATGTGTTCCCGAGCATTCACGTCTTCAACGCGCTCGCGGTCCACGCGGCGGTCGCGCGGAGCAAGACGCTGCGCCGCCATCCCTTGGTGCAGGGGCTTTCCCTTCTGCTGATGGTTTCCATCTGCCTCTCTACCGTGTTTTTAAAGCAGCACTCGGTGCTCGATGTCCTCGGAGCTCTCTTACTCGGCTACTTTGTCTACGCCGTCATTTATGAGCAGAGCGAGATGCCTGCCCTGGTCCCCGCCGGAGCGGACGGGTTCCGCCGGAAGAAAAAGACGGCGCGCGCCTATCAGGCAGTCGGCAAAGACAGCCGAAAATAAACACACGCAAAAGACCGGACTCCCAGGGAATCCGGTCTTTTTCTTTGTCGTTTGCCTCAGTTGAAGCCGTAGAACTTCTGTGCGATTTTGTAGCCCGCCACGCTGATTTTTCTGCCGCCCTTGCCCGGAAGATTCATGCTCTGTCCGAGGAAGCCGAAGCGGATGCGGAAGTAGAGCCGCGGATTCAGTTCCTTTAAAAACTTCCAAATCTCCTTCTTCTTTTCGAGGTTCTCGGGAAGCTCGGACTTAATCGCGAGTATCGAGCATATGGTCATCATGATTTCGAGATACAGTATCATATAGCGTCTTAACTTCTTCGCCGGAATCTTGTAGGGGTCGTAGCTCTCCAGCATGCGTTTTGTCACGCGAAGCTGCTGGTCGATTCGCCCTATCATGACCTGCTCGTTGACCGACTGATCTTCTCTGCCGATGTAGTAGCGGTAGAAATTCACATCGAGGTAGTAGAGCGTCTTCACACTCGGCAGCGGCTGGTAGACAAAGATATTGTCCACATAGAAGGTGTGATCCGGCAGCGAGAGCCCGCAGTCGCGGAGCAGGGCCGTGCGGTAGATGACGGAGTGCATGAGAATGTACTGGCCCGGCAGGAAGTGCCCGATCTCGTCCCAGCCGATCAACTTCTCCTGCGGCAGCACCTTTCTGTAGTTCATGACGCGCTTATGTGCGGCGCCCTCCTTCTCGTAGACAAAGTTGCTGATCAGAAGATCCAGCTGCGTGTTCCTTGCCGTAAAGTCGCGGAGAGTAGACAGAATCTTGTCATAGCTCTCGGGATCGACCCAGTCATCGGAATCGACCACCTTGAAAAAGACGCCGCTCGCGTTTTTAAGACCGGTCATAACCGCAGCACCGTGTCCGCCGTTTACCTGGTGCAGCGCGCGGCAGATATTCGGATACTCCCGCTCGTAGCGGTCCGCGATTTCTCCGGTGTTGTCCTTCTGCGAGCCGTCGTCGACAATTAAAATTTCGACCTCGTCGCCGCCGTGCAAGAGAGAGCGGATGCAGCGGTCCATATAAGCGGCGCTGTTGTAACAGGGCACCGCAATACTCAATAGCTTCATGCTTTCCTCCTTTGATTTGGATTGCAACGAACGCATTGTTCCATTTTACCCGCTTTCCGCTCATTTTTCCAGTCTAGACAATAAGGGCCAGGAGATTGATGCTGAGGTGCGCCGCGAGCGCGGCCCGGAGTCCGCCGCGCGCCGCGAGCTCGGAAAAGACGAGGCCCAATATAAAGGCCAGTATCCCCTGGGTGATATTGCCGTGGTAGAGCGCGAACAAAAGCGCAGCAATGCAGGCGATCAGCCAACGGCGCTTCAAAAAGACCGCGAGTCCGCGCTCCAAAATGCCGCGGAACAAGAGTTCCTCGGCGGCCGCGCCACAGAGCGCATAGAAAATCAGCGCGGCCCGCTCGCCGTCTCCGCCGAGGCTTCGAAGCGCGGTCTGATAGTTGCGGTCCGAAGCCGCATACCCGCTTCTTAAGAGCAGAAACAGCAGCAGGAGGTAGAGGATGAGCGTCCCCGCAAACTCGAACAGCGGAAAGCGCTTTTTTTCCCGCGCAGCGCTTCCGCCGCCCTGCCGGTACCAAACAAACGCAAAGAGGAGGAGACCGCCCTGACAGAGCGCATTGAAGCGAAGCGCTGTCTCCGCGCCGGGAACAAGTTGCAGCAGCAGAGAGGCCGATATATTTCCGGCGAGCGGCAGGAAAAAGACCGCGAGCAGATCCGCAATGCCGCTCCGCTTACTCCTCTCCGGGCTGCCGTTCATTCCGCCCTCCTTCCCGCTTCCCGGGCTGCCAAATCTTCCAAAATACACTTTGCCACCTCAAGGTTTCCGCCGCTCGCCTGCGCTTTGCGTTGCATTTCAATCCGCGCTTCCCGGGCTTCGGGGTCCCTGCGTAAGTCCTTCGCCGTGCGCCAAAGCCGCGCGGCTGTGAGTTCCCGCGGCGCAATGACGCGCCCCAGCTTACGGCGCGCAAGCTCTCGCCCCACGAGAGGCTGGTCCAGACCGAAGGGAATCACAATCATCGGGACCCCGTAGTAAAGTGCCTCGTTCACACTGTTCATCCCGCCGTGGGTCACGAAAAGAGAGGCGCGGCGCAGTACTGTGAGCTGCGGCACCCGGGCATAAACCCGAACGTTTTGCGGCAAGTCCCGGAGTGCGCGCACAAGCTTTTCGCTGCCGACCGCGCATATCACTTCGACCCGCCGTCCCGCGAAGGCCGCAATCAGCTTCTTCCAGAAGCGCTTGTCCGCATGCATCAGCGTCCCGAAGGAAATGTATACAATGGGATTTCCGCTCTCCCCAAAAGAGAAGGGCTCTTCCGCCCTGTCTTCGACCGCGGGTCCCACAAAGTGGTACTTTGTCTCCGGAAAACACGCTTCCTCCGGCTGAAAGTCCCGCAGGGTGTAGATAAAATTGTGCGGCGGCGCTTCACTCACCAAGGCTTCCGCAAGATTATTTTCCCGCAGCGAAAACTTTGGGAGAAAGAGGCGGCTCAGCGCCGTGCAAACGCGCTCCGAGCGAAACAGTGCCGTCAAATAAGGGCCGCCGGTTTGCCCGAGCACGCGGAGCAAGTTCCGGTTCAGCGCGAAGGTGGAAATCAAGCGATACGAGGGGATGCCGAGTTCCGCCGCGAGCGCCTTTCCCGGAAAGAAGAGCAGCTCATAAATCAGGCAGTCGTAGTTCGCGCCGATACGCCGCACGGTCCGATATGCCGCGCCCCAGTTCAGCACTTCGTTCAACGCCGAAACACAGCTGTGCGGCGGCGCGTCGTAGGGCACAAAACGCGCGCCGCTCGCCTCCACCCGGGCGCGAAAACCATCCGCCTGCACATAGTCCACCTCGTGTCCCGCCGCGACGAGGCAGCGCACCAGGCCGAGCGAGGGGTTCGTGTGACCCGAATAGGGCAGGTTCACCATCAATATACGCCTCTTTTTGCCTTCCATCTGTTCTGCCTCCCTCCCCGCGGTTGCTTTTTTGTCCCTCTGAACTTATAATTTTATCATGATTTTTCACGCATATCAGCTGAATTAGGAGGTCTCTCATGTCTAAAAAGCGTCTGGTGCTCTCTCTCGGCCACAAGGATCTCGGCACCAATCTGCCGGAGCAAAAAGCGGCCGTTGCGGAGACCGCGCCTATCATCGCGGATTTTGTCGAAGAGGGTTGGCAGGTCGCCGTGACCCACTCAAACGCGCCCCAGGTCGGCATGATTCACGGCGCACTCTCCGAGTTTGCGGCGCGCCACGAGGGCTACACCCCTTCGCCGCTCTCGGTCTGCTCGGCCATGAGCCAGGGCTACATCGGCTACGACCTGCAGAACGGACTCCGCTCGGAGCTCCTTTCCCGCGGCATTTATAAGTGCGTTTCGACCATCATGACCGAGGTCACGGTGGACCCCTACGACGAGGCCTTCTATCAGCCCTTAAAAACCATAGGTCGCTTCATGTCGAAGGAAGAGGCCGAGGCCGAGGAGGCCAAGGGTAACCACACGGTTGAGGTCCCGGGCAAGGGCTATCAGCGTATCGTCCCCGCGCCGAATCCGGTCGCCATTGTTGAGATCGATGCGATCAAGGCGCTCCTCGACGCAGACCAGGTGGTCATCTGCTGCGGCGGCGGCGGTGTCCCGGTGCTCGAACAGGGCACGGTGCTCCGCGGCGCCAGTGCCGTCATCGAGAAGGATCTGACTTCCGGCCTCCTCGCGCGGGAAGTGGATGCGGATGTGCTCCTCATTCTGACCGCCGTTGACAATGTGACCCTGAACTTCGGCACCCCGGCAGAGGAAGCCATCTCCGAGATGAGCATTGCGGACGCCAAGGCATACATGGAAGCCGGTCAGTTTGAATTCAAGAGCATGCTCCCGAAGGTCAAGGCAGCGGTCGACTTTGTGAGCGCCGGCAAGAACCGCGCCGCGATTATCACGAGCCTCGCAAAGGCGCGACAGGCACTCCGCGGCAAGGCGGGCACCCGCATTTCCTAATTCTCTGCTCCGCATACCCGCTTCCGGCGAGACAACAACAACAACAACAACAACAAGACCCCGGTTCTTCCGCCTTTCTGGGAAGACCCGGGGTCTTGCTCTTTGCTCGAAACGCTGTACTGCTTCTTTCCGCGGCTCCGGAGTGCCATCCGGCACTTTGGCAGCGCTTACGTTTTACTGACCGAAGAAGGGGAATAGGCTGCCTTCCTCGCTGTCATCACCGTTCTCCGGAATAATGCCCTTCGGTAAGCTTTCCTGTGATTCCGCCTCCTTATCCCGGCTCTCTGCCTTGTCATCTGCGCTTGTGCGCTTCAGACTGCTCTGGCCCTTCAGCGTAATGCTGATTTCCTTCTCCTCGTAGCCCTTGTTGCCCGGGCGCTTGACCGTTAGGGTCACTGTCTCGCCCTGCTCGTAGCGGGTTAACTTATCTTTGAGTTCCTCGATCGAAGAGACACTCTGTCCCTCGAACTTGGTTATGATATCGTTCTCCTGCAGCTCGGACTCTGCCGCCGCGCCGCCGTCCAATATCTTGTATACAAAGATGCCGACCGGCATGTTGAACTTTTTCGCCGCCTCATTGTCCACGTTCTGGCCCCGGAAACCGATGTAGCCGCGATTTGCCTCATCGACTGTGCCCCTTGTCTTCTGGAGAGAGAGGGTATTGATGAGCTCGGTCACGCTGGAAATCGGGATGGCATAGCCCATGCCTTCGACCTTGGTATCCACGCTCTTCGACTCGTTGATGCCGATCACCTGTCCCTGCATATTGAGAAGTGCGCCGCCCGAGTTTCCGGGGTTAATCGCGGCGTCGGTCTGCAAGAGATTTTCAACCGTCGTGCTCTCACCGGTCGAGCTATCCTGCGCGGTAATGCTGCGTCCCTTGGCGCTGACATAACCGACCGTAACGGACTGGCCGTAGCCGAGCGCATTGCCGATGGCCACAACGCCCTGGCCCACCTTCAGATCATCCGAACTGCCGATTTCGGCAATCGCTATCTTCGACTTGGTCTCCTCCGGCACATCCGACTTTTTGACCGCAATGACCGCAACGTCCTTGCCGGCATCGGTCCCCTTCATCTCTGCATCCACACTCTTTCCGTCGATGAACTGCACCTTGACGCTCGTCGTATTCTCGATCACGTGGTTGTTCGTGACAATCAGATACTCCTCTTCGTTCTCGCCGATGATGATGCCGGAGCCCGCGCCCGAGGTCTGGTAGGAAGCCGTTCTGCCGAAGATGTCACTCACCTTCTGTTCGCCCTTTACATCGATGGCCACAACCGAGGGCATAGCCTTTTCGACAATGGCCGAGACATCGAGGGTGGCCCCCTCGCTGCTGCCGGCTGCGCTGCTCGCGGCAACCTCCTTAGTCGCCGTCTTCGTGACGCTCGGAACCATCTCGGCCGCAACACTGCTTTCCGCCGCCGCTGCCTGCTTCGGCATGACCGCACGGCTCACCGTGCCCATCGTGACTCCCGCCACGGCGCCGAAGACCAGCGCACAGGCTGCCGCCGTGCCGAGTTTCTTTGCGAGACCGCTGCCCTTTTTCGGCTCCTCGGGAGTTCCCGTGCCGCCGCCCGCACTGTAGTATGTCTCATCCGAAACCGTGTTATAAGGATCTGCGCTCTGCTTCGCGCTGCTGTCATAGGGGAAATTATTGAAATTGCTGTAGGTATCATTCGACTCGTACATGCTGATTGCCTCGCTTTCTTTCTTACTTTGTTTCGTTGTTATCAGTATAGAAAAAAGCTGTGAACGAATTGTGTTGAGATGCCGAGCAAAGTGTGAACAATGAAGCGATTTCTCCCCTGCCGTCATACAAAAAAGAACTGTCCGGCCGGCCCGTTGCTATCCGGCATGACAGTTCTTCTCTTTCATTTCCTTCGTTTATTCTTCGTTCAGGGCGGGACCGTTGGTCTCCGAGGGCTCGGGTGCCGCGGTCGCCGCGCGCGTTTGGAGCTGACTGCTGCTCTCCGCCGCCGAGCTGCTCTCGCGCGCCGAACTGCTCTCCCGTGCCGAGCTGCTTTCCGCCGCATTCGAACTCTCGGCTGCGGAAGAACTCTCCCGGGCCGAGCTGCTGCTCTTAGCACCGGAGCTCGGGACTACATTGCCGCGGGAATCCGTCGACTCGGCGCTGCCCGACTCGCTCTCACGGGACTCGCCGCTCTCGCGCGTGCTCTTCGTGCCGCCCTCCGAATCGCTGCGGCTCCGCTTGGTCTCTTCCTCGGTCGTGCTGCGCTTTTTCGAGGAAGAAGTCTCGTTCTCCTCGCTGTACTGACGCATCTTCTCCTTGTATTTTCTCTCCTCGGAGCGGCCGCGATAGCGCGCAATGTCCGAAGCAATGTGATTGTCGATCTCCTTGACCTGCTTGGAAACCGAGTACTCCTCACCACCGAAGAAGAAGGTGTGAAGATCCTTGACATTTTTCTCGAGCGTGTTCGGAATGACGCAGGCACCCTTAAAGCTCATGTTGATCTCACGGCGGTCCATCGGGAAACCGATGGTATCCACGATTTTGTACTTCTTGACATTCATCGCGAGATTCATGCCGTCCTCCCAGGTAAGGCTCGTCGCGACCATCGAGAGCATATTGCCCGCGAGGTCCGAGAGCGTACCGGAATCGGCCTGCTTTGCCTTCTCCACACAGAGCTCCAGAACGCGGCGCTGCCGCTCCGTTCTCGTGTAGTCGTTGTCCATGTATCGGAGACGCGCGTAAGCGACTGCCTGAATGCCGTCCAGGTGATTCAGGCCCGCATGCGTCAGCTGCACCGAACCGATCTTGGTGCCTTTGACCGTCTCGGTGATGTAGGAGTTGATGTACTTAAACTCCGGCTGGCTGAGGTCGATGTCGACACCGCCCAAAATATTAATGCCGGTCGCAACCGCCTTCCAGTTGAAGGTCACATAGTCGGTGATGTTGAGGTCCAGGTTCTGGTTCAATGCCTTGACCGCGAGCTCCGGACCGCCGACCGCATAGGCCTGGTTAATCTTATTGTAATTGCCGTTCGCGAGACTCAGATACGAATCGCGGAACACACTCGCAATGCGGATTTCGCCGTTCTCGCGGTTAATGCTCACCACCATGATAACGTCCGCATTGTTGCCGCGTCCCACCGAGGAGTCACGCGAGTCGACACCGAAGGCTGCAATGTTCCAGTAGCCCTTCATCTTTGCGATGTCATCCGTCGTGAGCACCGTGTTCTCGACGTTCTTTACCTCAAACACCGGCCGCTGTATTTTGGAGTACTGCTTCAGGAGATAGGCGTAGGCAAAAATGGCTGTCAGTACCAGAACTTCCAGCACCGCCATAATGATGAAGCGCCGCCGTTTAACTGCCTTTGCACTCATCGGCTTTTTCTCCGCAACTGCCGCGATTACTTTCTTTCGGCTTCTGCCTCTCTGCGGCTCCTGCATCTCGTTTTCCATAAAATCTCCTGTGTCAATAAGCGTTTTTGTTGATGAACCCGCGGATCAAGGTGAGCAAAATGATTTTAAAATCAAAGCCCAGCGTCCAATTCTCAATGTAATAGAGATCGTGTTCAATGCGTCTCTCGATTGAGGTGTCGCCGCGCAGTCCGTTGACCTGCGCCCAGCCCGTGAGGCCGGGTCTCACCTGGTGCTTGATCATATAGTGCGGAATCTCTTCTTTGAATTTCTCAACGAAGTAAGGTCTCTCCGGTCTCGGACCGACCAGACTCATATCTCCCCGCACAATATTAAAGAATTGTGGCGTCTCGTCAAGACTTGTTTTTCGAAGAATGCGTCCGATCCAGGTGACACGCGGGTCTGCCTTGACCGTCCAGCCCTTCTTTTCCTCCGCATCGACCTGCATGCGCATGGAGCGGAACTTATACATCCAAAATTTTTTCTGGTGCAGTCCCACACGCTCCTGTTTGAAAATAATGGGGCCCGGGCTTGAAATCTTCACCAAAATTGCCGCAAGCAGCATAATCGGCGAGAAAACAATCAGCCCGACAATGCCGCCGACAATGTCGACCAGGCGCTTTGCCGCCGCATTGTAAAACTCGGTCAGCGGCACATGGCGAATATTGATGACAGGCATGCCGGCCACATCTTCCATATAGGGGATGGTCGGAATGACGCCGTAGTAATCCGGAATGAACTTGGTGTGCACGCCGGATTTTTCGCAGATGCTCACGATGCCCTGTAATTTCTCATACTGGGAAAGCGGCAGGGTAATCGCAATCTCATCCAAGGCATTCCGCTCGAGCAGCGATCGCAGTTCATTCACCGCGCCGATGACGCGTATTCCGTGATAGCTGTAACCCTGCGGCTGCTTGTCATCGAGTATGCCGTTAATCTGATAGCCCCACTCCGCATTGGTCAAAATGCGGTCTATGTAGCCCTTCGCCGCTTCGCCGTAGCCGACCAGGAGTATATTCTTCTGGTTAAAGCCGAGGCGGCGCATGCGGCGCAAAAAGCCGCGTATCACATTGCGCTCTATGGTCATCCAAACCACGCAGGTCAGGTAGAACACAACGACCAGTCGCCGCGAGAAATGATAGAGCACCATATTTTTGGAGCCGAGATACAGCACCAGCGTGAAGAGCAAAAGGCCTATCGTATTGACCTTTAGGATTCCGGCAAACTCTGCCCGCCGCCCCCTGGTCCGCTTCGGCGCATACAGCCCGAAGAGCGCATTCAGAAGGAGATAAAGCGGGACAATGAGGATGAGCGCCCGCATATAGATGGCAAAGCTGAGCCGCCCGACCTTCTCGTGGTAGAGACCAAACAAAATATACCAAGCGAGAAAATAGGATCCGCCGATGACCAGGGCATCCAAGAGGATGTGCAGTCGATTAAATTGTTTTTGGAAGTCTTTTACCATAGGGAAATTATACTGGATTGGGGGCCGATTTTCCAGCTTCCTTTTTCATCGCCCGTGAGACATAGTGGTTGAGATACGCGAGTGTTCCGAGCAACAGTTCCCACTCAATCGCGAGAATGCGGGAAGTCGGAATCTTCGAGAAATCCGTCTTATCCCGCTCCGGGAGCGCCTTAAGTCCCTCGGTAAGTCCGCGCAGATAATCGGAAATCAGCCCCTTCTTCGCAAAGAAGGCCGCCTTAACGGCAATGCCGCCGAGTAAGAAGGGCAGGTTCCAGATGAGCTGCCAGAGCGGCTGGTTCTTGACCATCGTAAAGATGTGGTTTCGCGCGGAGAGCCGCACCTTAAACGCATTGTACTTCGAGCCGCTGGTCGCGGAGCCGAAGTGATACACCTTGGCCGCCGGACAGTAGAGATTCCGATAGCCCGCAAGTTTCGCCCGCCACCCGAGGTCTATATCTTCCAAATAGGCAAAGTAGCTCTCATCGAGCCCGCCGAGCGCCCGGTACAAATCCGTCCGGTAAACGGCCGCGCCCCCGCAGGCGGAGAAGACCTCGGCCTCTTTCTCATAGGCCGCACAGGGCTCCATGGTGCCGCGCTGAAAAGCCCAGCCCGGCAGGGAGACCAAATCACCGGCGTCGTCGATTTCATCATGGTTCTGCGTGCGTATCATCATCGCACTGACCGAGAAGATGCGCTCGTGCCGCGAAATGCTCGCTTCAAGAGCCCGCACAAAGTCCGGAAATACCTCGGTGTCATTGTTTAAGAGCAGCACATAGGGGGTTTTGACCTCCCGGACCGCGCGGTTCACGCCGCCCGCAAATCCCAGATTTTCCTCGCTGAATATGGTCGGAATCCCCTCTTCCCTGAGCCATTCCGCACTCCCGTCCGAGGAGCCGTTTTCCATGACGAGGAGGGAAAAATCTTGCTCTGTCTGACGCTTCAGCGCCGCAATGCACTGCGGCAGATACTTCATTCCGTTGTAATTCGGGATGACTACCGTGACGCGCGCATCCTCGCGCTCCCATTCTTCCGCTCTCACGCCTCTTCCTCCAGTTCGCGCAAATATTTTTCGATGCCGGGCATGTGATAGGGCTCGCCTATTTTCTCCTTGTCGAGATCCCGGAGCGCAAAATTCGACTTCCGGAGTGTCAAATTGGGGTTGTAGTAGGGGTCCCCCTGCTCCAGAATTTCGGGCCAGCGCTTCATAAAGCGCGCCACCTCGCGGTTAAAGCGCTCCACCTTTTCCGGCGTGTCCTCGAGCCCGCGCGACTTCGACTCGTAGTGGTGCAGCAGCGCGTAGGGATTATAGACCACCAGCTTTCCGGCCGCTCTCAGCTTGAGGCAGTAGTCAATGTCGTTAAACGCGACCGCAAGTTCCTCCGTGAAGCCGCCCACCGAGCGGAAAAGCTCCTTCTTGGTCAGCAGGCAGGCCGCCGTCACCGCCGAGTAGTCCTGGGCGGTCAGCGCGCGGTGGAAGTAGCTGTTCTGTACTTCGTGGAGGCCGATGAAGGTGTGCCCCGCAATGCCGCCGAAACCGATGACCACGCCCGCATGCTGTATCGTATCGTCCTCGTAAAGGAGGCGGCAGCCGACCGCGCCGACATCCCGCCGCATCCCGTAGCCGAGCAGTTCCCGCATCGTGTCCGGGTTAATGAGCTCCACATCGTTATTCAAAAAGAGCAGATACTCGCCCTTTGCATAGCGGACGCCGAAATTATTGATCTTCGAGAAATTAAAGCCGCCCTCGTAGTAAACAACCTTGACCTGCGGCACCTCCTTCTGAATCGCCTCATAATAGGCAAAGGTCTCGGGATCGGTCGAATTGTTCTCGACGACAATGAACTCCAGGTTCTTGTACGTTCCCTTCTCGAGGAGGGATCGCACGGCTTTGTCGAGGTCCTCGCGGTGATCCTTGTTCGGAATAATCACCGAGACCAAGGGCTCCTCCGTGAGTTCGAAAATCGTGTGGTAAATGCCGTAGTCCACACCCTTTTTGACTTCTTTGATCTTGCATTCCGGATAGACGCGCTCGTAGTGCGCGCGGATTGCCCTTGCCCCCGCCTCGAAGGCGTAAAGCTTACTCTCCGGGTTCGAGGCCGTCGAGTTCATGTGACAGCGCCAGTGATAGAGCACCTTCGGGACATGGACTATGTGCCGCGCTTTCTCGGTCACGCGGAAGATAAAGTCATAGTCCTGGGCGCCGTCATAGGCCGCATCAAACTGCCCGACTGTGTCGAGAAGGCTCTTCCGCACCGCAAAGAGATGGCAGATATAGTTGACCGAACCGAGCAGATCCGGGTTAAAGTCCGGCTTAAAATGCGGGTCAAAGAGAGAGCCGCCGTCCATGTCGAGTTTGTCCTCGTCGGAATAGAGGCAGTCGGTTTCCGGCTCTTTCACGATGGCCTCGGCAAAGGAGAAGAGGGCCTCGGGCGGCAGAATATCGTCGTGATCGCAGAGCACCACAAAATCGCCCTTCGCGAGGGCAAGCGCCGCATTCGTATTGCCCGCGATGCCCCGGTTCTCGCCGAGCACCGTATAGCGGATTCTTTGATCGCGCGCCGCATAGTCCCGAAGCACCGCCTCCGTGTCCTTCCCGGGGCGACTGCCGTCCGCAAGACAGACTTCAAACTTCGCGTAGGTCTGCGCGAGCAGGGAGTCGAGAAGCGCCTTCAAATAGACCTCCGGCGTCTCAAAGAGCGGAATCACAATCGAAAAGAGAGGCGCCGTACTGTCAAAGACCGTTTCCCGCTGGCGCTGTAGCTCTGCCTCCGTGGGGCGGGTCTTCTCGTACCACTCGGCGTACTCGTAATCCGAATCTATGCCCTGCAACTTATTTTTGGACTTCAAGAAGAGCTTTTTTAGCCCGTGCTTTTTGAAATAGTCAAAGGCCACGCGCACGGTCTCCATATTGCAGAGATCCTTGATTTTCTCCATGCGCTTATGCGCAACCGAAGAGCGCTTCGCAATCAACTCTTCGTTGTACTTGATGCGCGCCTTATGCCCCTCGACGGAAATGACGAGATAGTAGTTTTTGCCGCGCTCGTAGGGGAAGCGGATGTCAAAACCGTATTCTTTTTCCGAAGCTCTGTGATAATAAATCTGGCTCACATCGTCCCGGCGTGTCCGCACCAGCTTAAACGGCAGAGGGCGGTGTGCCTCATCTTCGACCGAAAACGTCGCCTCGCTCCCCGGGTTTCGCCCGATGGCCCAGCCGTTTAGGGTAATATAGTTTTCCCGAATGCGCACCACGTCGACTCTGTACTTCATCGCGTCTCCTCCGCGTCCTCGCTGTCAAAATTAAGTCGCTCTGCCTCGACCACCAGCGGGCGCTTCATAACGCGCTGGTTAATCGTCAACACATATTCCCCGACCATGCCGATGAAGAAAATCTGCACCGCGCCGAGAAAGAGCATGCCGATTAAGAGCGGTGTCAAGCCCGCCTGGAAGCGATCCCAGTAGAGGAGCTTCATCACGAGGTAGATGAGCGCAATCACAACGCTCAGCACCAGGGTGATACCGCCGAGGAAGGTCGCGAGACGCAGGCCGAACTTCGTATAGGAAGTCACCGAGAGCATGGCCGCATCGTAGAGCTTATAGAGATTGTTGCTCGTCTTGCCCGCGCGGCGCTTCGGCTGGTCGTAAGGGATTTCCTTCCTGCGGTAACCGAGTTCCGCGACAATGCCACGGAGAAAGGGCGTCGGGTCGTCGAGATCCCGGAGCACCTTTATAAAGCTCTTGTCGTAGAGACCAAAGCCCGTGAAGTGCTCAATCTGATCCACTTCGGAGAGCTTCCGTATCCACTTGTAATAGAGCGAGCGGAGGTGATACATGAGCGGGTTCTCCGCGCTGTGGGTCTTGATACCGATTGCGATCTTATAGCCCTCTTCCCAGGCCGCCGCATACTGAATCAGCATTTCCGGCGGGTCCTGGAAGTCCGCCGCCATGAGTACCGTCGCATCGCCGGTCGACTGAAGCATCCCGTAGTAGGGCGAGTTGAACTGCCCGAAGTTTTTGGCGTTAAAGATCGCCTTGATTTTATGATTCTCCGCGCAGAGTGCGCGGAGATACTCTCTCGTTCTGTCCTGCGAATCGTTGTCAATGAAGATGAGCTCGTAGTCATAGGCTGCGAGCTCATGCCGAAAGAGGCCCACCAGCGTTTCCGCCATCGGCCCTACATTTTCTTCTTCGTTATAGCAGGGAATCACAACGCTGATTTTTTTCATGCCTGCTGTTCCTCTCCTCCCGGCGAAAGGCGCACCATCACCTTGATCAGATCCCGCGGCTTACGCCGCATGAGTTCCAGTCCCGTATCGAGCGCCGAAAAGCCCTCGAGTTTATGGGTGACCATGCGGCCGGGCTCTATTCTGCCGGCCTTCACGAGGCGCAGAAGCCGTTCCATACGCGCTCTTCCGCCCTTGCAGAGCTCCAGATGGACGGTCTTTCCCGCCATTCCTCTGCCACCGGAAAACTTCGGAATCCCGATATCGCCGTCTCCGGGATAGTGCTTTAAGTTCACGACGCGGCCTATGCCGTAGCGCACCATTTCGACCGCCTCCCGGAAGGTATCGTCGTTGCCGCCGCAGACAAAGACCGCATCCGCGCCCCGTCCGCCGGTTCTCGCCATAATCTGCTCCCGGATATCGCCGTCCTTATAACTCAGCACCTCCGTCGCGCCGAATTCGAGGGCGCGACGCACGCTGATTTCCCGCGTGCCGACCGCGTAAATCTCCGCGGCTCCCTGCAGTGCGGCCCCCTGCACGGCCATGAGGCCCACCGCGCCGATGCCGAGCACCACGACGGTGTCGCCGAATTTAAGTTCCGCAGCCTCAACGCCGGTAAAACCGGTCGTCGCCATATCGACGCACATCAGCGCGTCCTCGAGGCACACGCCCTCCGGCAGCTTTGCGAGGGTCGTATCGGCATCCGCAATTGCAAATTCCTCGGCAAATACACCCGGAATGCTCCGCCCGAGCGCATTCCCCGAGAAGGGGCGCCCCGCGTGGCGGTCGTTCCCCTCCTGAATTTCGACATTCCGCCAGTCCGGCGTGATGGCAGGCACCGCAACCAGGTCGCCTACCTGAAAGTCCCGCACGCGGCTTGCGACCGCCTTGACCCGCGCAATGCACTCGTGTCCTAAAATCAGATTGTCCGGCTTTTTGGAACCGCTCCCGTAAACCGTGTTGACATCCGAACTGCAGGGGGACACAACCACCGGCTCTAAAACAGCGCCGTAAGGTTCCTCCAAAACGGCGCAGGGCGCATCGTCAATCAGCAGCGCGCGTCCCGGTGCCTGTAACACAAAGGCTTTCATGCATCTCTCCTGTCTGTGAGGCGCTCGGGTCTGTCGCTCCGAAGCGTCCAAATCTCGGTTCCCGCCGGGAAGTTCTCGCGTATGCGCGCCGCAATCTCCTCGGTGTAGCCCGGCGCGACAATCAGTATTGAGCCCGCCGGATCCCGCAGCGCCGTCTCCGGCGAGACAATCGGGATGTGCGAAGCGGGGGCTATGTGTCCCTGCTTAAAGGGCGCGGAGTCAATGATGTAGCAAATTTTGTCGCCGAGTCCGAGAGATGCCGCAATCGAAAAGCCCTGGTGCGAAGCGCCCCAGATTGCGATCTTGCCGCGCGCCGCCGCCTCATTCACAAGCTCGGTAATGTCCAGCGCAATGCTCTTCTGCTTTGCGATGAGTCCCGAGACATCCGGTCTCGCTTTCTTTTTCACCCAGACAGAAATCGTATCGCGGTTCACGCGCTCTTTTTTAAGGACATCAAAGCCGCAGCGGTTCATGAGCGAACTTAAGCTGTCCTCGGTAAAGTAGGAGAGATGATCCGGAATGAACTCGTAGAAGCTGTTCTCTTCGAGAATATACTCAAAGCTCGGCACCGTCACGAGACCCGCGCCCTCCGGTGTCAGATTGTTCGCAATCGCGCGGAGATAGGCAGCCGGATCCGGCTGGTGCTCGAGAAAATTAAACGAGGTGAAGGCGTCAAAGGGCCCGTTCTCAAAAACTTGATCTTCCCGCTCCGGGTATTCCTCCGCGACCGTGAGTCCCTTTTCGCGCGCCTTTACAACGAGCTCGTGAAAGTGCTCCATCCCGTAGGCATTGACCGGATACGCCGCGAGGATGGAAAGAAACTCGCCCTGCCCGCAACCCGCTTCCAGTATCTTTTTTCCCTCTAAGTGAAAGGCCGGAATCCAGGCGTCGTACTGCGCGCGGCGAAGCTTATCCATGGTCTCCGAATAGCCGCCGGAGCGTATCACATCGCGGTAGTAGGCCACCGGCTCGCTGTCCAGCTGGGTGAGCCCGCAGCCTGTGCAGGCGCAGAGCCTGAGTGTGACCCCGCGCTCGGTCGCCGCATCCTCCGGGCGCGGCAGATGCTGCGCCGCGGCGGGCATGTTCTCAACGGTCAGCAGCGGCTCCGCGGAAAGCGGCGCACCGCAGGCAATACATCTCTTCACCTCTGTTTCCTCCCTCGTTACTCTCAGTTCGTGGTAGCCGAGAGCAAAGCCTTGATGCCCGCGCCGAAGCTGATTTCGGGCGTCCAGTCTATGCTCCGCAGTAATTTCGAAATGTTCGGCGCGAGATAGGGCGTTCCCTCGGGCCCTGTCTCCCGCGGCTCAAAGTGCGCAAGCGCGGCAGGCTGTCCCGCCGTCTCAAATATCTCCTCGACAAAAGACCGAAGAGATCGCGTGTCGAGGCTCGCGACATTGAAGATTTCGCCCTGCATGCTTCTCTCGGCTTCGCCGAGCAAGCGAAGGGCGCGAACGGCATCCCTGAGCGCCAAAAAGTTCCACTGCTGCGCACAGGGGCCGAGGCGCACTTCCTCTCCCGCCGCGGCCGCCTTGACCGCGGTCGGCACAATTGCGGTCTCGTGATCCCCCGGCCCGTAGACCGAGAAGATGCGAAGATGGCGGTAGTCTGCGCCGAGACGCGCCGCGATGTCCCGACCGCGCTCCGAAAAGGCGAGCTTGGCGCGCCCGTACTCCGAAATCGGCCTGCAGGGTGTCGTCTCATCAAACGCGCCGTCCGGGAACTCTCCGCACCGCACGCGCTCCAGGGTGACGC
>CAJPKN010000009.1 GCA_905370385.1 Stomatobaculum longum | reverse complement strand
CCACTGCTTCCTGCCTTCAATAACATTCTCTTGTCCTCCTTCATCTTTCTGAATTTGCAAATTCATAAGAGAAGAAACCCGGACAAGCGAAAAAAGCAACTCCGTTTCTTATTTTCTATTCGCTGTGTTCTTCTTCTCCTTTTCTTCTCGCAGTGCATGCAGTTCCTCCGCAAATTGTTTTAACAGCTCTTGGCATGCAGCCTCCCGCGCAGCCTCCTGTTTGTCCTGTTCCTCATTTTTTCTGAGCACATAGCAAAGCAGCGCAACAAACAAGACTGCCCAAATCCCTTGTTCCCGCAATAATCCATACAGTATTTCTTCCAACGCATTTTCCTCCTGATTTATCTGATTTCCTTCTTCCCGAATTAGCACAGATACTGCTCGGCCTGTACACGAAACTCGCGCTTTAAGCGGTTCACATACTGCCTACTGACTGCGTATTTCTGTGCAACCGCTGTCTCCGTCTCTCCGGAAAGATATAGTTCCGCCAGAATATTCCGCTTCTTTTCCGTGAATCCCTGTAATTCTCTTCGCAAGGCCGTCTCCAATAAAATTCGTTCTATCTCACCGTCATGACATATCCTCTCCGGAAGTTCTTCCTCCGCGTATTCCGCTTTCCCTTTTCTCACATAGCTGCGATAGAGTTTAAAAAAATGATGACGCACAACTGTCTTGCAGTAAGCCAATGCCTGTGCTTCCGTTGCAAGCTCACGCACCTGTCGCAAAGCAAGAAACAGTGCGAAACAATATTCTTGCATCGCATCGTCATATTCCATGAAATGGGTTTTGCTTGCTTCCGCAGCCAACAGCGGATACATCTTCTTATAAATTTCTTCCATTACCTTGCTATTACCCGTCCGAAGCATTCTTATCATCTCAATCAGCAACAAAATCTCTCCTTTCGACAACAAAAGAGCCGGCAGAGTATTCACTCTACCGGCTGCCTCTCAATACTGGTACAACACACCGTTCTCTTGCACGGACCTGATGCGGGCTTAGTTTTCATGCCGCATCGTCGTCATGCCTCTTCCTTTTTCTATTTTGTTTTCCACCGCCAAAAGCTGCAACTCACAACGTCTCCGACTCTTTACCGTTCGAACAATGATAAGACCGCAGGACTGACACTTTAGTCTCGCACTGCCATCCGCCCGAAGATTTCCGTGCAGGTAACGCCCGCAATTTGGGCAATGAAGCTTCACCTCCTGCCAGAGTTGTTTTGACTCTTCCATAAAACCTCCCCCTTCCGCGCGCAGAACACTTGTTCTTTTGAGAGTATCGCATAAACCCACGCAAATGGCAAGTCCTTTTTCGAACATTTGTTCTCGGCTCTGTCTGCTTATCACATGACCAAGGCCAAGACAGTGATAATAAAAAGCGACAGGCTCCTTCCCTGTCGCTTTTCCCTTCCGCGCTTACGAAACCCTTCCGTTGTCCATGTGATAGCGGCAATCCGCAACAGACATGGTGGACTGCCGGTGCGAGACCAGCACTATGGTTTTTCCTTCTTTTTCTTCCGAAAGGGATTTTAAGATAATGCCCTCGTTCAGCACGTCCAGATTGCTGGTCGGCTCATCCAATAGGATAAAATCGGCCTCGTGGAGAAAGGCTCTTGCGAGGCCTATCCTCTGCTTCTCACCGCCCGAGAGCCTGTCGCCGAGCTCGCCGAGTTCGGTCTCGTAGCCCTTCGGGAGGCTCATGATGAAGTCATGGATGCTTGCCTTTGCCGCCGCGGCCTCAATCTCCGCCTGTGTCGCATCGAGCTTTGCGACCGCTATGTTCTTTGCAATCGTATCGTGGAAGAGCACGGTGTCCTGGGTCACATAGCTTGTCATTTCTCGGAGCGCTGCGGTTTGTATGTCCCGCACATCCTCCCCCGAGATTCGCACCGCCCCCTTCTGCACATCCCAGAAGCGCATCAGGAGCTTTAAAAGGGTCGATTTTCCGGAGCCGCTCGCGCCGTGAATGCCGAGCACCTTCCCTCTTTCGATTTGCAGAGAGAACTCGTTCAAAATCTTCTCCTCACGGTAGGCAAAGCTAACGCAGTCAAGCTCTGCGCCCTCGAAGCGCGGCGTCTCCCCGTCGCTTCGCTCTGCCACCTCCGGCGTCTCTTCGAGCAGCGAGAGCACGCGCTCTCCGCAGGCCAGCGTCTGATTTAAGTTATTCGAGAGCGAGGAGAGCGCAACCACGGGTCCGAAGGAGCCCATCATCGCGAGGGTCGCAAGCAGCATGCCCGAGAACGTGGCCTCTCCCCGCCGATAGAGGAAGAGCATCAAAAAGAGCATACCGAAGGAATAGAGCTGAATGACCAGATTGGTGAGTGCGCGCTGCGAACCCTCAAAGCCGCTCAGCTTTTTCTGAAAGCCCGCAAGCCGTTCTGATCTTTGCTCCATTTCCGCGAGCTTCGCTTCTCCCCGATTGAACTGCAGGAGCTCGTCCACGCCGTAGAGGCTCTCCAAGACAAAGTGATTGAGTTCTCCCATCTCGCTTCGTAAGGCCATGCCCGCCTCGGCGCTCCGCCTGCCATTCCGAATCGGAAGGCCTATGCCGACCGTCACATACGCGAGGACAGCAAGGAAGCCCGCAAGTCTGTGCTGCGCCCCGATAAAGCCCGCCATGATGAGCGAGGTCAAAAAGGCAATCGCAATCGGGGATATGGTGTGGGCAAAGAACACTTCCAGCAGTTCGATATCGCTCGTGATGACGGCAATGAGATTGCCCTTATCCCTGCCCTCAAGCTTTGCCGGGCAGAGTTTTCTAAGAACCGCAAAGACCTTATGGCGGATGATGGCCAAAATGCGGAAGGCAATGTAGTGGTTACAGTACTGCTCGCCGTAGTGCAGGATGCCGCGCAAAATCGCAAACACCAAGATTGCGGTAAAGAGCTGCTTAGAAGAGCCGCCGAACAACGCCGTGAACTGCCCCGGAACTTCGCTGCCCGCGACCGCTGCGAGCCCCTTGATTACACCGTAGCCGCCGAGTATCGTGATGAAAATGGCGCAGAGAAAGCCGAGCACGCCGAGCAGAATTCCGGTTAACATAATGAGAGTGAGAGGCTTCACGAGCCCAATCAGGCTGCCCATGATCGCAAGATCCGATCTTCGTTTATGCATGACTGTCACGCCTCCCTTCCGCAAAGCGCTCAAGCTGACTCTGTTCCTCAAAAAGGCGCCGATACGCACCCGCTTGCCGCATCAATTCCGCGTGGCTGCCCGCCTCCGCGATTTTGCCGTCCTTTAGCATATAGATTTTGTCGCTGTCTACCACATTCGCAAGTCGGTGCGAGATGAGCAGCACGGTTCTGCTCTTTGTGAGCTCGTGTATGACCGCCATGATCATCTCCTCGCTCTCGGCATCGATGTTCGAGGTGGCCTCGTCAAAGATGTAGACAGGCGTGTCGTGAAGCAGGGCTCTCGCGAGCGCAAGGCGCTGCTTTTGTCCGCCCGAGAGGTTACTGCCGTTCGATGTAAGCTGCATCTCGAGGCCGCCCTGCGCCTCGATAAAGGAGAGGAGATTCACCTTTCGGAGCGCCTCTTTCATCTCAGGTTCGGTCGCCTCCGGCTTTGCGAGCAGGAGGTTTTCCCGCACGCTCGCGCGGAAGAACCGGCTGTCATGCCCTACCATGGTCAGGTGATCCATAAGACTCTCGGTCGAAATGCGGCTCAGCTCTTCGCCGTTCAAGCGCAGCGAGCCGCCGTAACCTCTGTTCCGCCCCATGAGTATGCCGGCAATCGTGGATTTCCCGGAGCCGGAAACACCGACCAGGGACACAAAGGACTGCGCGGGTAGCTCGAGCGTGATGCCCTTTAAGATTGGGCGGCTCTCCTCATAGGAAAAGCTGAGCTCTTCCATGCGGATGTCGATATGTCCCGCGCCGAGTTCTGCCTGTCCCGGCTCGGGTTCCGGGAGATCCAGAAAAGCAAAAATGCGGTCGCTCGCCTTCATGCCGTTCATGCCGATATGGAAGAAGCTGCCTAGGATGCGCATCGGCAGAAAAAACTCTGCCGCGAGTAGAATGAACATGAGCACGCCCGCCAGGGAGAGTTCGCCGCTCGCAAAGCGGGTCAAGGCCGACACAATGCCGACCGCCGCACCGCCGTAGGCGATGATGTCCATGACCGAGGTGCTGTTTAACTGCATGGTAAGCACCTTCATCGTAATCTTCCGGAAGCGCTCGGACTCCCGGTCCATATCTTCGGCCGCCGCCCGATCCGCCTGATAAATCTTCAGAGTGGTCATGCCCTGCAGCTTTTCGAGAAAGCTGTCCCCGAGCCCGTAGTAGATGTCAAAATAGCGGCTCAGAAGGCGCTTTGCGACCAGCATGACGAGCATGATGACCACCGGAATCAGCGGAACCGCGAGGAGCAGCAGGGTCGCTGTTCTAAGATCGATCGGGGACAGCACAAAGAACAGGGTGAGCGGCGCAAGCAGGGCGTAAAAGAACTGACTTAAATACCGGCCGAAATAGGTCTCGAGCTGCTCCACGCCTTCGCCCGACATCTGCACCAGTTCGGCGCTGCCGATTTGTTCCCGGTAAGAAGGGCCGAGCCGCAGTATCTTTTGATAAATGCGGCCGCGGAGAATGCGCTTCACGTCCGCGCTCGCGCGGAAGCTTGCCGCGGTATAGAGGCGGTCACAGACAAAACGAAGTAAAAGCCCCGGTATGATAATTCCGAGCGCAACGAGAATGCGCTCCGTACCGATTCCTTGGTTCCGAACGTCCTCGATGAGCCCCGCGATGTTCCAAACAATCACAATCTGTACCAGGAGCGACAGCCACTGCCAGAGTATCTGGTAAACAACGTACTGACCGGCCCCCTTTAGGAGCCGTATGAGCCGCATTTTAATCATCTCTTTCCCCCTTCTTGCCTGCCTTTTTATTTTGCATGCCCGTGAGTGCGTGCCGCACCACGAGGAGCGGGTGACGTATGAGCATGTGCGGACCGCTGTAGCGCATGACTTCGCGTATCCTCTCCCGCATCTCGGGCGCGTAGCAGTGCACTTCGCAGTGGCTGCAAAAGGTCTTGCTCTCCGTGAAAGGGCAGCGCACAATGCGCGTGTGCGCATAGCCCTCCAGTTTCAGGCAATCCTCACAGAGCAGCCCCGCCGCGCTGCCGTGCTTCTTTTGGCAGTAATACGCAATCATCTCTGAAATGAGCTGTTTTTCATCCCGCCGCTTCTTTTCAGGCGTTTCTCTTCTCATGCTCTGCTCCTCTCAAGCAAGCAAACTCCGATCGCTGCTCTGAAGAAATCGGTTTTATGCTACTAAGTCCAGTATAGTTTAGAAACTGTTACCGTTTCAAGCGCTTCTACCCGATGCACCCGCCTTCTAAAACACCGCGTACGCCCCGTCCGGTATGACCTCACTCCGGGTGAGACTGTGTGCTGACAAAGCCCGCGCGCTAAGCTATAATAAATTCGCACAATTCAGTCAAATATTGTTTTTTCGGAGGGTAAGGCCATGTACCAAGATGAATTTTCGGCAATGACCAATGCGGCAGCTGCGAAAGTCGGCTTACTGAAGAAAAACCCCCTCGGGTATTTTCTCATGTCCATGCTGGCAGGCGCTTATATCGGCTTCGGCATTCTTTTGATTTTCACGGAAAGCGGCCTTATGGCCGGTAACCCGGCGGCCAAGATTGTGATGGGCGCATCCTTCTGTGTCGCGCTGAGTCTCGTAATCATTGCCGGCGCGGAACTTTTTACCGGCAACACCATGGTCATGACAGCCGGGGTCCTTGAAGGCAAGATTCGTTCTGTCGAGCTCCTGAAGCTCTGGTGTATCTGCTGGCTCGGCAATGTCGCGGGTTCCGTACTGCTCTCCCTGCTCTTCTACACGAGCGGCCTGCAGACCGGTGCGGTCGCGGAAGCCGTTGCAAAGGGCGCCTTTGCCAAGATGTCGGCCGGTTTTGTGCCGCTTGTATCGCGCGGCATCCTCTGCAACATTCTGGTCTGTCTTACGGTCTGGTGCGGTTTCCGCGTCAAGAACGAGAGCGCTAAGATTCTCATGTGCTTCTGGTGTCTCTTCGCCTTCATCACGACCGGCTTTGAGCACAGCATTGCCAATATGACCCTGCTCACCTCGGCGCTTTTAGTCCCCGCCGGTCAGGCTGTGAGCGTAAACGGCTGGATTTTTAACCTCGCGGCGGTCACCCTCGGCAACATCATCGGCGGTGCGGTCTTTGTGGCGCTGCCCTACTATGTGGTTTCGAGAAAGAAATAATTTTTGCAACATCTCCCCCGGCCTCTGTCGATTTCAATCGGTACGCACACTTAGGGGAGATTCCATATCAAAAGCGCCCCGCGAATTCCTTCCGGAATTCGCGGGGTGCTTGTTTTATATGCTGTTCTGCCGATTTCGGCGCGCTTCTTTTTTTAACTTCGCCTTCAGCGTGCGCCACATCTCAAAGACCGCCGTGATGACGGAGATGCCGGCCGCAATCGCAAACGCATACTGAATGGTTCTGGAACTGTAATAGCTCGCCGCCTCGCTGTCACCGTGTACAATGGCGCTCATCGTATAGTAAAGGCTGCTTCCCGGCACCAAAGGGATAATCCCCGAGATAAAGAAAATGGTCACCGGAGCCCGCTGCCACCGTGCCAGCAGTTCCGCATAGAGCGCGGTGAAGGCCGAGGCGAGAAAACTCGCCGGGAATACCGCGCCGATGAGCTTCATGAGCAGCAAATACACGCCCCACTCCAGCGCACCGCCGAGCGCCGCGATGAAGAGATACTTTCGCTTCAACTGAAATAAAATCGCAAAGCTCCCCGCGCCCATGAAGGCTGCCAGAAGCTGAATGACTACCGTGCGCATTTCCTCGCTCATACGCTGCTCTCTCCTATTTTCATCGTTTTAGGTTCAGGAGAGCATGTTGATCAGCGCCAGGCTTGCCATGAAACCGCAGGCCAGCGCGACTGTCCAGAGCAGACTCTCAAGAAGGCGCATCATTCCCGCCATGGTATCGCCCGACAGGACATCGCGCACCGCATTGGTCATCGCAATTCCGGGCACAAAGAGCATGACTTCTCCGATTATGATGGCGTCCATGTGGAGGAAGGGCAGCGCCTGCACCGTTCCGCCGAGCAGGCAGCCCGTCAGGAAGGAGCCGACAAAGTTGTCGATGACCGGTGTCGGCGTGATTTTCCCGAGCCGCTTTCGCATGGCAGAGACAAGCAGCCCGAGTATGCTCGCCGCAATGACATCCGGCAGCGTCCCCGCAAAAAAGGCGGTAAAGCTTCCGGCACCGACCACATTGCCCACGTAATAGAGCAAATCCGAATGTTTCCGGGCACGGATTTCCTCTATCTTCTCCTTCAAATCCTCAACGGGGAGCGGATTTGCGCAGCAGCGCCTACTGAGTGCATTCAAGTCCTCGAGCAGGGTAAAGTCCGTAGAGCCGCCGTTTCGTATGCGTCTGGTCTGCGTGCGCTCCGTGCCGTCCGGAAAAATCATCGTGACCACGATGCTTGTTGTAATCACAAATACATTCATGTGGGATGCGCCGTACGCCTTTCCCATGCGGGTCAGAGTGTCCTCAACGCGGTTTACCTCCGCGCCGCTTGCCATCAAGAGTTCCCCGATATCAAGCAAGCGGTGCAAAAGCGAGGCATGACGCGCGCTGTTGTCATCTGTCCATTGGCCTCCGCTGACGAGAGGCGAGGTTGTAAGTCCCATAGAATGTTCCCAGCCTTAGTTGGATTTAGAAAAGACGAAGCTGTGCCGCAATGCTGTAATCCGCCGGCAGCTGCATCTCGGGCTCTGCCGTACCGCCGAGTTCCCAGCGGTAAGCGTTCGCATTGTACTTCGAATAGACCAGCCAGAAATTCGCCATGGTCGCGCCGAGGCTCAGACATCTGTCCTCTTCGCAGGTCTTCGCATCCGCCGCGTCGAGAAGGTAGAGGGTGCGCCCGCTCTGCAAATAGCGGTAGTTCTGACGGTTTAAGAAACTCGGCGCAAGGCTCGCCGCATAGAGTGCCTTGTCGAGGAAGGGATCGAATTGATCCTCGATGAACTCCGATTCCTGTCCGAAGCGCTCCTCATAGAAAAGGGCCTGCTCGGAAATCTTCGGGGCAATGTGACCCGCGCGTGTATCTACCTTGACATTGGCGGGCGTGTCGATGTCGAGACGGGTCTCTGCCCGCTCTGCCTTCCCGTAGCCGACTGCAAAGAGCGCAGCCGCCTTTTTATCGCCCTCAATGCCGAGCGCCCGCTTGGTTGCCGCCCCGTCGGTCAGGGTGAGCCAGCATGCCGAGAGTCCGAGCTCGATCAGCTTTAAGAATAACTGCTCGCCCACAAAGCCGGCGTTTTCGAGCCAGCCCTCCTTCTCTTCCGAGAGCAGAAGCAAGTAGAGCGGCGCGGAAAAAGCATTGCCGCCGTAGCCCGCGATGCCCTCAAGCCCTGTTCCGCTACCCGCAGCGCAGTGCAGTTCCAGTCCGAGTTCGGGCAAAATGCGCTCCGTCTTCGCAAAATAAGTCTGTAAGTCCGCAAGGGCCGCCGCCGGAACTTCCTTCCGCTCAAACGAGCGCAACGACTGTCTCTGTTCAATCAATTTCTCATAGTCCATGGTAACACCTCCGTTGGCTTTCACTTTCCCCCATTATACACAGATTTTCGGCGCTTTGCAAAATAGCAAAACGCCCTCTGATAAGGCGCCGCTTTCTGGGCGTTTTGCCGAAAATGCAAGGTCTGCTTGATTTCGTCCGCAAAAGAGCCGACAATAGAATTGCTGCGTATGATGAACCGTCCATAGAAGGAGTTGTCATGAAAACCGCCATGTCCTATGAACACTTCATACAAGTCGCGGAGCTCAGGACCAAGGTCCTCGAAGCCGCCGCGCGCTATGACTTTGCGGAAACCCCCAAGGCTCTGCTCTTTGCCGAGCGCTGTCACGCGGGACAGCGGCGCAAAGGACCCGCTAAGCTCCCCTACATCATCCACCCTCTGACCATGGCATGTCATGCCCTGGCGCTCGGACTCGCGGAGGATGAGCTCATTGCAACGGCGCTGCTTCATGACACCTGTGAGGACTGCCACATCCTGCCGGAGGAACTCCCAGTCAATGCGAACGTACAGGAGGCTGTGCGCCGTCTCAGTTTCTTCCCGGAACCCGGTGTGGAACATAGCGTCGCGCGGGACCGCTACTTTGCGCGCATTCCCGGCAATCGCATTGCTGTTTTAACCAAGCTCTTGGATCGCTGCAACAATCTCTCCTACATGGTCTACGGCTTCTCAAGGGACAAGCTCCTCGACTACATCGATGAGACCGAACGCGCCGTAATGCCGCTCCTCACCTACGCCGAGGAGAACTACCCGCACGATGCCAACGCCCTTTTTCTTCTGAACTACCAGATGCACTCCACCATGAACTCCATCCGCGCTCTCTTGGAGCGCGAACTCTGAAGCGGAACGCAAAAGAACCCCGAATTCACCGGAACAGCCGGTGCCTTCGGGGTTCTTTTTCTGTCAACTTCGCTTTACTGCTTTACAATCATATCAATGCCGCGCTCCAGTGTCTCCTTGTTGATGGCACCGCGCGCCTGTGCGGTCAGCATGCCGTCCGCATCGATAAAGTAGGTGCAGGGAATCGAGAAGACGCCGTACGTCTGCGCCGCATCCTGCGCCGTATCGTAGAGGATGGGCAGGCTGTAGCCCTGCTTCGAGACAAACTCGGAAGCCGTCTTCACGGTCTCGCGATTTCCGTCGGTCATGTTGACCATGAGGAAGTGAACCTCCTCACCGCGCGCCTTGTAGACCTCGTCAAACTCGGGCATTTCCATGCGACAGGGGCCGCACCAGCTCGCCCAGAAGTTCAGGACGACGGGCTTACCCTTGTATTCCGAGAGCTTGTGCGCCGTGCCGTCCGCATCCTGCACCGTGAAATCGGGCGCTTCGCTTAAAGCCTCGCTGCTCTCCTCCGCCGCGGCAGTCGTCTGTTCCGTTCCGGCTTTTGCCGTTATGCTGTCCTGTCCCTCCGCAGCGCGGCTCTCCGCACTGCTCTCTGTGCTGCTCTCCGCCTTCTTGGACTCGGCCTGCAGCTGCGAGCCGCTCTGCCCTGCCGCAAACTTGCGGTACAGCGTTCCGCCGCCGACCAGTACGACAAGGAGCAGCAACGCTAAAATCCATGTTGTATTCTTTTTCATTTGTTCATTTCCCTTTCCGGTCCGCATTCTCTCCTCAGACTGTGAGGAGGGAGAGCAGGCGCCCCATGGTGCCTGTCGCCATCAGGATGCCGACCAAAACCAGGAAGATGCCGCTCACGCGGTTGATGATGCCGTAGTGCGACTTAATCACGGCAAAACTCTCCTTCAGACGATCGATCAGCGCAGCGCTGATCAGGAACGGAACACCGAGGCCCAGTGAATAGGCGAGCAGCATTCGTATTCCCTCCCCGGCGTGCCCGCTCTGCGAAGCGAGCGCAAGCGCGGAACCGAGGAACACACCGACGCAAGGCGTCCAGCCGATCGAGAAAATCGCGCCGAAGAGCATCGAGGAAAAGAAGCCGAGCTCCTTGGTCCCGAGGCTACGCGCGCCGCCGCGAAACAGCTGAAAGCGAAATACGCCGAGAAAGTTCAGTCCGAAGATAATGACAATGACGCCGGAGATCAGATTCACCGCCGTCCGATGTTGGCCCAGAAAGCCGCCCACCGTTCCCGCGAGCGCCCCCATCGCCATAAAGACCAGGCTGAAGCCGAGCACAAAGCCCACCGCATTCCGCATGGTCTTTCCGAGGCTTCTCTCCCCGCCGCCCGCAAAATAGCTCACATAGACCGGCAAGAGCGGCAGGAGGCAGGGGGAGATGAAGGTAATCATGCCCTCGAGGAATGAGATCAAATATTGCATCAGCCGAGCGCTTCGTCGAAGACGCGCTTCACAGCGTCTTTGATTTCATCGTAGCCCATGCCGATGTGCGCTTCGAACTTCTTCACGCCGTCCAGATAGAGGGTCGGCACCGCATAGTAATCAAATTTCTCAATGAACTCCGGCTCCCGGGTCTCCTCGACCTCACGGAGGGAGAGCGTGCCGTAGGCCGGATTCTCCGCCTTCAGCTCCGCAATTGCCTTATGCGCCTTCGCGCAGTACCCGCAGTCATCGCGGGAAAACAACAAAATTTCTTTTGCCATAGCTTCCTTTCTCTCAGGCAAGCAGCGGCTTCATCGCTGCCGCCAGTTTCTCCTTTTCCTGCTTTGCCTCTTCCATGCCCTGACCCTTGGTCGTGAAATAGGTCTTAATTTTCGGCTCCGTGCCGGACGGACGAACGATCACGCTCTCGCCGTTCTCCAGCGCAAAGACCAAGATGTTGGCGCGCGGCAGACCTGTGGACTCACTGTTCTCAAAGTCCGTGACGGTCGTAACCGCATAGCCCGCGAGCTCTTTCGGCGGATTCTTACGGAGTGCCTCCATGATACCGCCCATCTTCTCCATACCGGAGAGACCCGGGAACTCAAAGCTGTCCACGGCGTTCAGATAGTGGCCGTAGCTCGCATAGATTTCCTCAAGGCGCGCCTTGATGGAGGAGCCGATGCTGCGGTAATACGCCGCCATTTCGCAGATCAGCATGCTTGCGACGACAGCGTCCTTGTCGCGAACATAGCTTCCCGCGAGGTAGCCGTAGCTCTCCTCAAAGCCGAAGATGAAGCGCTCTGCCTCATTCTCTGTCTCCAGTCTGTGAATCTGGTCTCCGATCCACTTAAAGCCCGTGAGCACACTGCGGAGTTCCACGCCGTAGTGCTCTGCAATTCTGTCTGCGAGCCGGGTCGAAACAACGGACTTGACCGCAACCGGGCGCTCCGGCATGGTGCCGGCTTCGATTCTGCCCGCCGCAATGTAGTCGAGCAAAAGGACTCCCATCTCATTGCCGCTCACGAGTTCGTACTCACCGCTCGGGGTCCGCATCGCAATGCCGACGCGGTCCGCATCCGGATCCGTCGCGAGCATCAAATCCGCTCCGGTTTCCTTTGCGAGCGCAAGTCCCTTCTCGAGAGCCTCAAAAATCTCGGGGTTCGGATAGGGGCAGGTTGTGAAGTAGCCGTTCGGATACTCCTGTTCCTTGACGATGGTCACATCCTCGATGCCGATGTCCTTTAAGACACGCGTCACCGGCACGAGACCGGTTCCGTTCAGCGGCGAATAGACGAGCTTTAAGCCGGCTGTCTTGCAGATGCCCGGGCGTACCTGGCGGGACTCGACCGCCGCATAGAAAGCCTCCTTGCAGGCATCCTCGACAAAACGAATCAGGCCCTTCTCGACGCCCTCCGCAAAGCTCATGAACTTTGCGCCGCCGAGCACATCGGTCTTCTGAATTGCCGCATAGACAATTGCCGCGTCTTCATCCGTGACCTGGCAGCCGTCCGCGCCGTAGGCCTTGTAACCGTTGTACTTCGCCGGATTGTGCGAAGCCGTGATCATAATGCCTGCGTTGCAGTTATAATAGCGCGTCGCAAAGGAAAGCGCCGGAACCGGCATGAGCTCGTCGTAGAGACGAACCTGAATTCCGTTTGCCGCGAGCACGGAAGCCGCGTCGCGTGCAAAATTCCAGCCCTTTAAGCGGCTGTCATAGCTGATGGCAACCGTCTGACTGCCGCCCTTCGTCTTAACCCAGTCTGCGATGCCCTGGGTCGCCTGACGCACCACCCAGATATTCATGCGGTTTGTCCCGACACCGAGCGTTCCGCGAAGTCCTGCCGTACCAAAGCTGAGGCTCGCGGCAAAGCGCTCGCGAATCGCATCCTCATCTCCCGCAATTTCCGTGAGTTCTCTCTTTAAGTCAAAATCAACTAGCTCTGCCTGGCACCAACGACTGTATTCGTCCTGAAACATCCGGATAACCTGCCTTTCTCACCTCTTGCGAAGTCCGTTTTGAGCCGCCGTCTAAACGGCGAACTCTGTCTTAAGAATACTCGATTCTACGCACTTCTGCAAGCTGTGCCTAATTTTGCGATAGCACCTATGTGCGGGGCAGCGTATCTGCGGGCGCAAGGCTTCCTCCGGATTTTACAGGCTGACCTTCGGCCAAGCCCTCAAAAACAGCCTTGTTTATCAAGGGTCTGAGGGGCTTTTTACCGATTCTTTTTGTCCTATAACTCTCCTATAACTCATAAAAAAAGAGCGGGGCATTTCTGCCCCGCTCTTCCAAAAAGCAAGTCTTACTTCAGGGTAACCTTTGCGCCGACTTCCTCGAGCTCCTTCTTCAGAGCCTCAGCCTCTTCCTTGGAGATGCCGGTCTTCACCATCTTCGGTGCGCCGTCAACAAGCTCCTTTGCCTCCTTGAGGCCAAGGGAAGTTGCCTCACGGACAACCTTGATGACCTTAACCTTGTTTGCGCCGACCTCGGTGAGCTCGACATCAAACTCGGTCTTCTCCTCCTCAGCCGCTGCGCCGCCCGCTGCCGGACCTGCGACAACAACACCTGCTGCTGCGGAAACACCAAACTCCTCCTCGCAAGCCTTAACAAGTTCGTTCAGCTCGAGAACGGAGAGCTCCTTCAACGCGTCAATGAATTCCTGCGTGCTTAACTTTGCCATCTCTGTATCCTCCTATATCGTGGTATTAAAATTTGATAATATCGTTTGAAACTGCGGCTTACTCTGCCGCCGGTGCAGCGTCCTTCTCTGCGATCTGCTTGATGACGCGTGCAAAGTTCGTGATCGGGCTCTGCATGCTGCCGAAGAGTCTGCCGAGCAGCTCCTCTCTCGACGGAACCGCTGCGATTGCAGCCATTCCCTGTGCGTCGTAAGCAGCGCCTTCAACAATACCGCCCTTGATCTCAAGCTTCGGTGCGGTCTTCGCGAACTTCGCAAGCAGTCTTGCGGGCGCCGTAGCGTCGTCCTTGCTGACTGCAAGCGCCGTCGGTCCCTCCAGATAAGCGTCGAACTTCTCGAATTCCGTGCCCTTTGCTGCGATGCGGACCATGGTATTCTTGTAGACCTTGTAGACAACGCCGGCTTCTCTCAGCTGCTTTCTGAGCTGGGTGTCCTGCTCGACCGTGAGGCCGCGGTAGTCAACGACCACTGCGGAGCTTGCGCCGTCTAAGAGCGCAGCGATTTCCTTCACGACCGGCTGCTTCTGGTCGATCTTAGAATCTCTCATCTCGTTTCCTCCTTCTTCCGTACTTGCAAAACAAAAGAACTCGCCTGCCGCAGGACAGACGAGTTCGATACATTCACAAATGTGAGCATCCTCCTCGGCGGACAAGAGTTCCTTACGCCATTGGCGTCCGCTGTCTTCGGCAAGATTATTCTAGCTGCTAAAAGCTAACACAAAATCAGCTTTTTGTCAAGTTCTTAGTTTGTGATCTTTGCGGTGTTGAGCTTCACACCGGGGCCCATGGTGCTCGTGAGCACAGCGCTCTTCATGTAAGCGCCCTTCAGGGACGACGGCTTCGCCTTGTTCAGCGCATCAAGCAGCGCCTGAAGGTTCTCTCTCAGCTGCTCCTCGGTGAAGGAAGCCTTGCCGATCGGGCAGTGGATGATGTTGGTCTTATCCAGACGGTACTCAACCTTACCTGCCTTGATGTCAGCGATTGCCTTGGTGAGATCCATCGTGACCGTACCGGACTTCGGGTTCGGCATGAGACCCTTCGGTCCGAGCACCTTACCCAAGCGACCGACAACGCCCATCATGTCCGGGGTTGCAACGACAACGTCGAAATCAAGCCAGCCCTCGTTCTGAATCTTCGGGATCAGCTCCTGGCCGCCGACAAAATCAGCGCCTGCCGCCTTAGCCTCATCCTCCTTCGGTCCCTTTGCGAACACGAGGATGCGGACCGTCTTACCGGTGCCGTGCGGGAGAACAACCGCGCCGCGGATCTGCTGATCTGCGTGACGGCCGTCTGCGCCCGTGCGCACGTGCAACTCAACGGTCTCGTCGAACTTTGCGTTAGCGGTCTTCTTGATCACGCCAACTGCATCTGCAACATCATAGTACTGGCTGCGGTCAATCAGCTTCGCTGCCTCTGTATATCTCTTTCCGTGCTTCATGGTCTCATCTCCCTCCCATTAGTCCTCGACAACAATGCCCATGGAACGGGCTGTGCCGGCAATCATGCTCATCGCACTCTCAACGCTCGCCGCGTTGAGGTCGGGCATCTTCATCTCAGCGATCTTTCTGACCTCTTCCTTGGAGATGGTTGCGACCTTTTCCTTGTTCGGAACACCGGAAGCCTTCTGCAGCTTGCAAGCCTTCTTGAGCAGCACTGCTGCCGGCGGGGTCTTGGTGATGAAGCTGAAGCTTCTGTCTGCGTAGACAGTGATGACAACGGGGATGATGAGATCACCCTTGTCTGCGGTTCTTGCATTGAACTGCTTCGTGAACTCGACAATGTTCACGCCGTGCTGGCCAAGAGCCGGACCTACGGGTGGAGCCGGGGTCGCCTTGCCTGCCGGAATCTGCAACTTAATGTAGCCTGTAACTTTTTTCGCCATAATGGCACCTCCTTGTGGTCATGACGGGGCTCATGCCCCTTCCACGCAACTTCCCTTCGGGGAAATTACAACTTCTTTACTTGGGTGAACTCGAACTCCACCGGCGTCTCTCTGCCGAACATATCGATGGGCAGGGTCACGGTTCTCTTCTTCTCGTTGATTGCCGCCACCTTGCCGACCGCGTCCTTCCAAGGACCGCTGACGACGGTGACCGTGTCGCCGAGCGCAAAGTCCAAAACGACCTCACGCACCGCAGGCTGCTCTCCGCCGCCAAAGCCGAGCTTTCTCATCTCCTCCTCGGAGAGCGGTACCGGTTTGGATCCCGGTCCCACGAAGCCCGTGACACCTCTCGTATTGCGGACAACATACCAGGTCTCATCGTTCATGATCATGCGAATCAGGACGTAGCCGGGGAACATCTTCCGCTCAATCGTCTTTTCGACGTTGTTCTTGAGTTCCGTGACCGGCTGGGTCGGAACGGAAACTTCCAGAATCTGATCCTGTAAGTTCCGATTCTCCACAGACTTCTCGATGTCTACCTTCACCTTGTTCTCGTATCCCGAATAGGTATGGACAACATACCAATTTGCTTCAGCCATGCGCTCTCCCACTTCTCACTGAAATACGCGTGTCAGCCCCAACCGGAAAGCCCAGTCAAGAGCGGCAATGATCGCGCCCAGCACAAGGGAAACTGCAATGACGGCAGCGGTCTGCTTCGCAAGCACTTCCTGCGTCGGCCAGACAATCTTTCGGAATTCGGCTTTCAGGCCATCCACAAATCCCTTGCTCTCGGAATTTGCCTTGTTGTTCTCAGCCATCTTGCTTCCTTTCTCAAAGATTTACTTTGTCTCTTTGTGCGTTGTGTGCGTCTTGCAGAATCTGCAATACTTCTTCACTTCCATACGATCCGGATGGGTCTTCTTATCCTTCGTCGTATTGTAGTTGCGCTGCTTGCAGTCCGTGCACGCAAGTGTAATTCTAGTACGCATGGTCTCCACCTCCCATTTAGATTTGCCGATTGAAGTCAAAAAAAAAAGACCTCTCATCTTTTATCGCAGAGTCACTATAGCGCATCCCGGGGGCGCTGTCAAGGCGCGCCCCCAAGAAAACACGCATTTTCTCTAGTCTTCCGCCACGATGCAGAGGCAAATGCAGAGAACCTTCTCTACCCCCGCCGCACGCAGAACCTGAGAACAGGCTTCGAGCGTACTCCCCGTGGTATAGATGTCGTCTACCAAAATCACGCGGCGTATCTTTCGCTCCCTGACAAGGCCCGCCTCCGCCCGAAAGGCAGAAGCCAGGTTTCGGATTCTCGCATCCGCCCCGAGGCTCTTCTGCGCGACGGTCTTTTTTTCGCGCAGCAGTACGTCCGTGTAGAGCAAAAGCCCGGTTTCGCACGCAAGTTCCCGCGCAAGCTCTTCTGCCTGGTTAAAGCCCCTTGCCCGCCGCCGCGCGCTGTGCAGCGGAACCGGCAGCAGGCAGTCCGCCGCAAAGCGGCGCAGCTCCTCCGAAAACTTGAGCGCAAGCAGGTGGCCGAGCGGGGCAAGGTATTCTTTCTTATGGTGATACTTGACCGCCGCCATACAGCGGCGCATCCTGTCGTCGTAAAAGAGCAGGGCCAGATTCCGCTCGAAATGCCGCTCTCTGGTCTCACAGGAGTGGCAGTAGCGGGACTCCTCTTCGTCTATGCTGCGCCCGCACTTCATGCAGCGCGGTTCCCGCACAAAGTCCAGTTTTTTGACGCAGGGAGGGCAGATTCGCTGCCCCTTCGGCATGACAATTTCGCCGCAGACCGGACAGCGCCGCGGAAACAAGAGGGAGAGCGCTGTCTCTTTGACGCGCTCTCCGAAACCGGCACTCACACTTCCTCCCGCGCCGAGAGTTCTCGCAATCTCGCGGCCAGTCCCGTGTAGCGCTCCAATTCTTTTGTGTTCCCGACCATTTCATAAAAATAAGAAGGTTCTCCGATCAGTACCACACATTTCTTCGCGCGGGTCACGGCGGTGTAGATCAAATTTCGCGTGCGCAGCATCCTGGGACCGCTAAAGACCGGAATCACGACCGCAGGGTACTCGCTGCCCTGCGACTTGTGTATCGTGACCGCATAGGCGAGTTCCAGCTCTTCCACATCCGCAAAACCGTACTCGACCTCTCTCTCCTCATCGAAGCGGACGGTCAAGGTCTCGGTAAAGCGGTTGATGTCGATGAGAATACCCACATCGCCGTTATACACGCCGCGCTGGTAATTGTTCTTAATCTGCATGAGCTTGTCGCCGACGCGAAACAGCGCGTGGGCAAACTCTCGTTCTGCCTTACCCGCGCCCGGCGGATTCAGCTTTGCCTGCAATACGGGATTCAGCCCCGCGACACCGAGCGCACCGCGGCGCACCGGCGTGAGCAGCTGTATGCTCTTTGCCTCCGCCCCGACATAGGCCGGAAGTTTTTCGGTGAGCAGGCGCAGCATGGTCTCAATGACGCCCTCCACCGTATTCTGACGGATAAAGAGGAAGTCCTTGCTTCGCTTCCCGAGGTCGATTGCCTCCTCGTCCATCATCTTGTGCGCGTTCACCACGATATCCGATTCCGCCGCCTGGCGGTAAATCTGCGTGAGCTGTACGACCGGCAGACAGCCGGAATCGATTAGATCGCGGAGCACATTGCCCGCACCGACACTGGGCAGCTGGTTGCTGTCGCCGACCAGAATCAGGTGAGCGCCAACCGGCACCGCTTGGAGCAGGGCATGAAAGAGCCTTAAATCGACCATACTCATCTCGTCGATGATGATGCAGTCCGCCTCGAGCGGCTGCTCTTTGTTGCGGTCAAAGCGAACGCTGCTCCAGTTCTCCTTGCCGTTCTCGCCCTCGTTCTGCTCGCTCGGCGCCCCCGAGACTTCAAGCAAACGGTGTATGGTCTTTGCCTCGCGTCCGGTCGCCTCGGTCATGCGAGCCGCCGCGCGCCCGGTCGGGGCCGCGAGCAGAATCTCCGCGCCCTCCGCCTCAAAGCAGCGGATTATCGCATTGATGGTCGTGGTCTTTCCGGTACCGGGACCTCCCGTGATGATGAGGAGTCCCGACTGCACCGCGGCGAGCACCGCGCGCCGCTGGGTCTCATCGAGCACCGGCCCCGCCACCTCTTCTTCCAAAAGAGCCAATTCTTCGGCCGCGCGTATACCGGGCCGCGCCTCCCGGAGGTCAAGCTCTCCAAGCATCGCGGCGACGTGCAGTTCCATGCGGTCGTAGTTTGCGAGGTAGACCTTGCAGTTCTCACTCTCCTCCCCCGTTCGCCGCAGCACCACGCGTTTCTCCATCTGGAGTTCCGCGAGCAACTCTTTTAAGTTCTCGGGCTCCAACTGCAGGAGTTTCGTAAGCCGCTCGCGGAGCACAGACTCCGGCAGATAGCAGTGTCCCTCCTGCACGGCGAGGCGCAACACGTAGAGGGCGCCGCTCCGAATGCGTGTCTCCGAATCCGCGCGGACGCCCATGCGCCGCGCAATCTCATCCGCGGTCTGAAAGCCGACGCCGCTCAAATCGTCCGCGATTCGATAGGGGTTTTCGCGGAGCAGGGTATAGACCTCGTCCCCGTAACGCTGATAAATCTTGACGGCAAGGTTCATGCGTATGCCGTAGCCGGAGAGAAATAGCATGGCGCGGCGCAGTTCCCGCTTTTCCTCGATTTGCCCCGCAATTTCCATCGCGAGGCGCTCGCTGATGCCCTTCACCTCCGCGAGGCGCTCGGGCTCCTCCTCGAGTATGCGAAGCGTGTCGTTCTTAAACTTTTTGACAATGCGCTTCGCGAGCGCCTCGCCCACCCCTTTGACAGCGCCGGAGGACAGGTAGCGCTGTACGCTTGCGCTGTCCTCCGGCGTCTTGATTTCGTATGTCTCGACCGCCAGCTGTTCGCCGTAGGTCGGGTGAAGCTGAAAATGCCCTTCCGCTGTGATGTACTCCCCCTCCGAAATCATCGGAAAGGTTCCGACCAGCACATAATCCTCGCCGCCGCTCTCCACGCTGAGAATCGCATAGCCGTTCTCCTCGTTTCGGTACTTGATTTTCTCGACAAAGCCGCTCAGCGAGTCCATGCAATCAATACTCCTTCTTTGCGTCCGTGCTGTCGCCGTTTGCGTACTCGATGTACTTTCCGGTTCCGATTGCGACTGCCGTGAGCGGTGCCTCGGCAATCATGGTCGTAATGCCGGTCTTCTCCTGGCAGAGCTGATCGAGGCCGTAAATCAGGGAACCGCCGCCCGTAAAGACAATGCCGCGGTCGTAGATATCCGCCGCGAGCTCCGGCGGGGTGCGCTCCAGCACGTTGTGTACGGCATCGACAATCTGCATTGCCGGCTCCTGCAGCGCTTCCAAGGTCTCATCCGAGGTGACCACGATGGTCTTCGGGAGACCGGTGACCAAGTTGCGGCCGCGCACTTCCATGGTCAGCATCTCGGGGCGGCGGTAAGCCGCACCGATCTGAATCTTGATATCCTCACCGGTTCTCTCACCGATCAGAAGGTTGTGCTTCTTTCTCATGTAACGGACCACTGCCTCGTCGAAGTCATCGCCCGCGACCTTAATCGAAGTCGAGACGACGGGGCCGCCGAGGGAGATGACAGCGATGTCCGTGGTGCCGCCGCCGATGTCGACGATCATATTTCCGCAGGCCTTCGAAATGTCGATGCCCGCACCGATTGCCGCGGCAACCGGCTCCTCAATGATTGTGACTTCCTTTGCGCCTGCCTGGTAGGTCGCATCCTCCACGGCCTTTCTCTCGACCTCGGTCGCGCCGGAGGGAATGCAGACCGCAATGCGGGGACGGAGCAAGGTCTTCTTGCCGACCGCCTTGTTGATGAAGTACTTGAGCATCTTCTCGGTCACGGTGTAATCCGAGATGACACCGTGGCGGAGCGGACGAATCGCAATGATATTGCCCGGTGTACGGCCGATCATGAGACGCGCCTCCTCACCGATTGCGAGAATGCGGTTGGTGTCGCGGTCAATCGCGACGACGCTCGGCTCCTTTAAGACAACGCCCTTGCCCTTGATGTAAACCAGAATACTCGCGGTTCCAAGGTCGATTCCGATATCATTTGAACTCATCCCAAACATATTAAACATGAAAACCCTCCGGACAGTATAAAAAGAGAGCTCGCGCCCTCACAACCTATTATTTATTGTTTGGAATTCATTATATCCAAAAGTATTGCGCAATAAAAGCCTTTTCCCAAGAAAGCGCATTTAAATTGTCTTAATGACTTCGACCGCCATTATTCAGAAACTTTATTCTTTTTTTAGAGGCGCGCCACAATTTTGACACAGATCTCGGGTATGATGTACTTGTCATCGGGAAGATGACAGAAATGCCCGGGTTTCAGTTAACTGAGACCGCAAAGCTTTTTCATACTCATACCGGGCGGCTACCCCCGCCCGGCCCCCCTAACAAGCTCCTGATCTGAGATCCCCCTCTTATGATCATTTGCATAGAAACAGCAGCACCAAAAAAGCATCCGACTCGCAGCGGATGCTTTTTTTATATTTTATTTGCTTTCCGTGCGTCCGGATTCGCTGTGTCGAAAACCGAGGGCCGCGCTGTCAAGGAGTCTGCGCCCTCCGGAAACGGAGTAATACCAGAGTTCCTTCGCGTCGCCGTAGCCGGAGAGCAGGGTCACGCTTCCGTCCGACTCCACTTCGTAGTCGCTGACACCGTAGAAGAGCTCTTCTCCCGTCTCACCGGCGGTTCCGTCCCAGCGAACCAAAGTCCCCTGCTTGTCCTCACCGATCGAGAGCGCGTCCTTCAGGTAATAGAGGGCGCTCCCGTTCTCACGCACAAGCTGATAACTCGCGACGCGCTCTGCCAAGGTTTCCCCGTTCACCGCGAGGCTCGCGTAGCTCTCGTTCGGATGTTCCGCGCCGGCAAACACCACGCCGCCCTGTGCATTCGAGATACCGCTCACATCGCCAAAGAGCGCTTCCTCACGCTCCATTCCTTCCTCGTTGTAACGCTTCTCAAACACTGTCCCGAGATTCGCCTTTTGTTCCCCGGACGCATCCGGCTGAAAGAGCACGTAGTAGAACTTATCTTCGCTCGCATCGAACGCGAGATCCAGAAGTCCCCGGTCCGTGAGATGCAGGCCGGTATTCAGCGCTCTGTCATCCCGCAGGAGGTAAATCGAGTAGGAATTCCCGCCGCCCTGCCAGACCAGTGCGCGGTCTCCCTGTGTGCGGTCGCTGTAGACCGAACTCAGGCGCGACACATTTTTTAGGAGCGTGCGGCTTTCATTGCCGTCAAAATAGCAGAGCACCTTGCCCTGCGCCGGCGAGAGACCGTTTACCGCAGTCTGCGGCTGCACACCGCTCTCTTCCGCAGCCTCTTCCGAAGCCTCGCTTTCTTGCTGCGAAAGCTCCTCTTTTTTTGCTCCGCGCGTATCTGTCTCGGCCCTCCCGAGGTTCTCCGGCACGCTGTGCTCATCCCTGAGGTAGTAGAGATGTCCCGTCTTTGAAATAAATGCGGTCTCGGTGACATCCACACTCACAACCCGCAGCGGGGTGAGGCCCGCACTGTAGTAGATGCTCCCGCTGCCGTCGCTGCCGTAGAGCTGTTCCAAATCATCGCTCGCAAAGCTCAGCTGCCGTATGCCGGCACCGATGCGCTGCGGCTCTCCGACTCTCTCTCCGGCTTCGCCGAAGCGCAGCGCAAAGAGCTCTCCGTCTCCCGTCAGATAGACCGCGCGCCTTCCGTCCTTGCTCACGCGAAAATCGAGGACCAGCGCGGCGATCACTTCGGATTGCCAGAGTCCGCCCTTTTCGCTGCGGTACGATAGCGAGAGGGCCCCCGTCTTATCTTCGCCGAGCACGGCTGCTCCCGCGAGCGGCACATACTTTACAATATGCTCCGCGACGGTCTCGGTCTCCCCCTCCCAATTCTTTGCGCAAAGTTCTCCCAAAAAGAAGCTGTAGACATTGTCCTCCGCATAATTCCTCAGGAAATACACGCGCTCCCGGTCGGCACTGAATGCGACATCCGCGCTCGGGTCGTGACGGCCCAGAATGCGCTGTATCACATTGGTCTCGCGCTCGCTGTCAAAGCTCGCAATCTCCCGTATCTCTTCCCCCGGAAAATAGGCATAGAGCCCGCTCCGGTTATACCAGATCAGCGGATCTTCCGTGTGCGTCGCCCCCGACCATTGCTGTCCTCTGCGACAGCCTGTCAGACTTGCCGCCAACAGGCAAAGTCCGAGCACGGTCGCTGCTATCTTTCGCACTCTCATCTCACTGCCCCCTGTCATTCTTATTCTGCCTCTCCTTCGCGTACGCGAGAAGAAGCGCTCTCTTATTCCGCGCGGGATCCTCAAGCACATAGTCCAGAAGGGTGCGCAGACAGTCACCGAGCGCCGGCCCCTTCGGTATCCCGAGCGCAAGAAGATCCGCCCCGCCGATTGCGAGATCCGAGAGTCCGAGACAGTCGCCCCGCTTTAAAATGCCTTCCCGCAACGCGCGAAGGTTCGCGAGTCGCGCCGCCAAGGCCTCTCCGGAACAGGGCTCCGCACCCGCACCGTAGCCCGCCTCCTTGAGGCACATGAGCTGAAGAAAGGCTTCGTCTCCGATGGCCGAAAGGCGCTTCCTGAGCGCCGCCTCTCCCGAGGGCAGCGGGCGCTTCAGTTCCTCCGCTAAAAGCCGGGCGCGCTCCGCGGTCGCCCGGTCGCTCTTCAATTCCTTCAAAAGCGCCGCCAGCTCCGCCGGTAAAAGGGCCTCACTCGCCGCGGCAAAGCGCAGGGCTTTTTCCTTCGGGAGCGTTGCCGTGCGGTAATCCGGGTGAAAGCCCGGAAAATGTGTCGCCATCTGCGGTGCCAGCCCCGACTCGTATAAGAGTTCCGCCTTCTCCGGATGGTCCGAGAGCAGGAGCTTCGAGAGTTCCGCCAAAATGCGTTCCTTGCTGACCAGCTTTAAATTTTCCGAGAGTTCCGCGATTGCCGCAAAACTCTCCGCCTCAATGGCAAAATTCAACTGTGCGGCAAAGCGCACGGCGCGGAGCATGCGGAGGGCATCCTCCCGGAAGCGCTCACGCGCATCGCCGACACAGCGGATGCAGCCTTGTCGCAAATCCTCCTGTCCGCCGAAGAGATCCACCAGCTCTCCGCGCTCCGAAACCGCCATCGCATTGATGGTGAAGTCCCGCCGTTTTAAATCTTCCTCGAGCGAGGGCGTAAAGCGAATGCTGTCCGGATGTCTCCCGTCCGTATAGGCGCCGTCAATGCGGTAGGTCGTGACCTCATAGCCCTCCCCGCCCATCAAAACCGTCACCGTGCCGTGCTGCAGTCCCGTGTCCACCGTGCGCGGAAACAGGTCCTTGACCTCCTCGGGGCGCGCATCCGTCGTGATATCCCAGTCGTCCGGCTCTTTTCCCAGTATGCTGTCCCGCACACAGCCGCCGACCGCATAGGCTTGATGGCCCGCCGTCTCCAGTTTTCTCAAAATTTCTCTCACCGTCTCCGGCAAGTACATGCGCATCACTCTCCCTTCTCAGCCGCAAAGTCAAAATGAGGGCTGTCGCGCTCATTGCGGCAGCCCTCACGGTTTTAGTATGCGATTCCCCAGTAGACCATCTTTTTCGCGGGCTTACCGCAGCAGACACAGGTCTCGGAGATTGTTTCCTGGGCAAAGGGAATGCAGCGGCTCGTTGCGCCGACCTCCTCTTTGATCTTGTCTTCGCAGGCGCGATCGCCGCACCACATCGCACGGACAAAGCCCGGGCGGTTCTTTACGGTCTCCGCGAACTCCTCCATGCTCTTCACATCGTAGGTATGTGTGTCGCGGTGCTCCTTGGCTCTCTCGTACATGGCCTTCTGGATGGTCTCGAGCATATCCGCAACGGTAACGGCAATGCCTTCGAGTGCTGCCTCGGATTTCTCACCGTTGTCGCGGCGCACCAGCACGCAGCTGCCCGCCTCGATATCCTTCGGTCCGAGCTCGATGCGAAGCGGCACGCCGCGCATCTCACACTCCGCAAACTTGAAGCCGGGACGGCGATCCGTGTCGTCCACGTTGACGCGTACGCCTGCCGCTTCAAGCTCTGCCGCGAGCGCCTTTGCCCGCTCCAAAACGCCTTCCTTATGCATGGCAACCGGGACAATCGTGACCTGAATCGGCGCAATGTGCGGCGGCATCTTGAGACCGGAGTCGTCGCCGTGCACCATGATGAGTGCGCCTATCATACGGGTGGTCATGCCCCAGGAAGTCTGGTGCATATATTTCAGGCTGTTGTCCTTGTCCTGGAACTGCATGCCGAAAGCGCGCGCAAAGCCGTCGCCGAAGTTGTGGCTCGTACCGCTCTGCAACGCCTTGCCGTCGTGCATCAGAGACTCGATCGTATAGGTCGCGACCGCACCGGCAAACTTCTCCTTATCGGTCTTCTGACCGCGCACCACCGGAATTGCGAGTTCCTGCTCGCAGAAATCCGCATAGAGATTCAGCATCTGCTCGGTTCTCTCCTGCGCCTCTTCCGCGGTCGCGTGTACGGTGTGTCCCTCCTGCCAGAGGAACTCGCGGGAGCGGAGGAAGGGACGGGTCGTCTTCTCCCAGCGCACCACCGAGCACCACTGGTTCAGCACCTGCGGCAGGTCACGGTAGGAATGCACATTCTTGGCATAGTAATCACAGAACAGGGTCTCCGAAGTCGGGCGCACGCAAAGGCGCTCCTGCAGAGGCTCGAGGCCGCCCTGGGTGACCCAGGCCACTTCCGGCGCGAAGCCCTCCACATGATCTTTCTCTTTGTCGAGCAGACTCTCCGGAATAAAAAGCGGCATGTAGCAATTTTTTACGCCTGTCGCCTTAAAGCGCCGATCGAGGAGACTCTGGATGCGCTCCCAGATTGCATAACCGGCGGGCTGAATGACCATACATCCCTTGACGCTCGTATAGTCGCAGAGCTCTGCCTTCCGCACAACATCCGTATACCACTGTGCGAAATCCTGATCCATCGAAGTAATTTCTTTGACCGCCTTTTTTTCCTCTGCCATACTTCCCTCTTTCCCTTAGTTCCGTTCCTGCGCAGCTCTGTGCTTGGTGAGTGCGCGGTGAATGCGCTCATGGGGCTGCAGGAGCTCACTCACGGATGTGTCATGGTTCAAACTGTCAATCAAAAGCGCAATGTACTTGCTCATCTCGACGCTCACATAGTAGGGGCGGCTTAAGAGCTCCGGGCTCTGATAGACCAGATTGGTCGTGAAAATCTTATCAATCAGCCCCTCTTCGTAATAGCGGTCAAAACGCGCAAGGCCGTTCGTGAAGAGACCGAAGGTCGCACAGACAAAGACCTTCTTTGCGCCGCGGCGCTTTAACTCACGCGCGACTTCCTGCACGGTCTCGCCGGAGGAAATCATATCGTCTACGACAATCACATCCTTGCCGGTGACATCCGTGCCGAGGAACTCGTGCGCAAGGACCGGATTTCTGCCGCCGACCAGGCGCGTGTAATCCCGGCGCTTATAGAACATGCCGACATCGAGGCCCATCATGTTTGCAAAGTAGATTGCTCTGCCCATACCGCCCGCGTCCGGACTGATGATCATCATGTGCTCGGAATCCACCTTGAGTTCCGGCTCCGTCTGGAGGAGGGCCTTGATGAACTGGTAGATGGGCTGCACGGTCTCAAAGCCCTTCAGCGGAATCGCGTTCTGCACGCGCGGGTCGTGCGCGTCAAAGGTCAAAATGTTATCGACGCCCATGTTGACGAGCTCGTGGAGTGCCAGCGCACAGTCCAGGGACTCGCGGCCGCCTCTCCGGTACACACGGCTCTCGTAGAGGAAGGGCATGATTACGTTGATGCGGCGCGCCTTACCTGCCGCCGCCGAGATGATGCGCTTCAAGTCCGCAAAGTGATCGTCCGGAGACATGTGGTTCGTCATGCCGCAGAGCGAATAGGTCAGGCTGTGGTTACAGACATCCACCATGAGGAACAGATCTTTACCGCGCACCGACTGTAAGAGCGTGCCCTTGCCCTCACCCGTGCCGAAGCGGTTGATGAGACTCTGCACGATGAAGGAGTCTTTCTCATAGCCCATAAACGCGAGCGTATCCTTATGCTCGCTCTGACGTGCATTTCTCCAGCGCACCAGATAGGCATCGACCTTTTTCCCGAGTTCCTCGCAGCTCTTTAAGGGCACCAGTCCAAGCGGTCCCACCGGGATGGTCTCAATCTCTTTGTCTTCGTTCGACATCTCTTCTGCTCCTTTTCCTTCGATGATAGGGTTGGCTATTGTCTGCGCTTCTGCGCACGAATATCGCTTCCGTAGAAGGGAAGTATATCATATTCACCCAAAATGCGCGATGTGCTTCTCTCGGTATATTGCGCTTTCAGTTGCTTGGGATCTAAGTTTGTGGAAATCAAGGTGCCGAGGCGTGAGAGCAGTCTCTCGTTTAAGAGGCTGAAAAACGCGGCCGTCGTAAAGGCGTTGCTGAACTCCGTCCCGAGGTCATCTATGATTAAAAACTCACAGCCGTAAATATACTCTCGGAACTCTTTCTCCTCCCTGGCTTTGATTTTCTCCTCGTCACTCTCCGCGCGCTGCCGCCATTGCGTTGCGGCGAGCAGGGAAAAAAGTTCCTCCGCACTGAGGTAGAGGACGGTGTGCCCCCGCTTTAAAAGTTCCCCCGCAATGCAATGCGAGAGAAAGGTCTTCCCGAGCCCGGGTTTTCCGGTAAAGAGGAGATTTCCCTTCTCTCGGTCGAAGTTCTCAAGATAGCGCCTGCACTGCGGCAGCACCAGCTGCTCCATATAGGCTCTCTCGCTCATGGCGAGTTTCGGCACCTCGCGCGCCGCGCTGTAATAGTCGAGGGAAAAGCGATCGAAATTCTCCCGCTCGATGCTCGCCGCGAGCCGCCCCTGGCGACAAAGTCGCGCAATGATTTTCTGCCGAAAGCAGCGGCATTTTTTCCCGTCGACAAAGCCGGTGTCCCGGCAGGTCTCACAGCGGTAGGCCGGGCGCAGATAATCGACCGGATAACCGGCGCGCCGAAGAATTTCAAGCTTTTCTGTCTCGAGTGCGGCGAGCTCTTCTTCTAGGCCGTTAAGGCCGTTCTCGTCCCCCTGCATGCGCGATAGATAGCGCTCCATGGCGCGCGCCGCGATTTTTTGCTCGGTCTCCCGATAGGCGGGAAGCACGCGGTTCAGCTCTGCCTTTCGTTCCCGTATGACCTGCTGCTCTGCGGCCTGCAGCGCCTCATACTCTCGCAAAATCGCATTGTATTCCGTATTGCTGAGCGCCACGCCTTACCTCCTCTCAGGAATCCTGCTCAAGCTTCCGCTTAAGCTGTTGCAACACAAGGTCATTCGGATCTTCATCCCGCTCCTCGAAATTGTGGAAGCGCGTGTCGGTCTTCGGCGTACTTCTCTTGCCGCCGCTCTCCTCCCGCTTTTTATCCTCTTCCGCCACATCCCGGAGACTGTGCACGCCCGCGCGCTGCCACTTGGTCAGGATGCCGTCCGTATAGGGGAAGTTCGGCTTGTGAACGTGACGCAGGGTTCGACTGCAGGCCTCCACGACCAATTCCTCGGAAAAGCCGTAGTCGTGATACCACTTCTCGATATATTTTTTCTCTTCGATACCCGGACCGCGGTCCCGGATTCCGAACGCATTTAAAACCGCATAGACTTCCCGGGTATAATTCTCGCCGCGAAGTTCTGCCTCCTCCGGCGTCTTGATGCCTCTCTCATACCAGTCGATTGCGACTTTCTCGAAATAGCGGAGCGAACTCTTCTTTTTTTCCGCGCATATTTCGCCGAGTTTGATCAAGAGATCGGACGACATACCGAGCGTCCCGTAGAGATAAGCCACAGTCTCGCTGTCGGTCTGCGAAAAAGTTTTGCCAAGATAACGCTGCAGGGCATAACTGAGTCCCGCAAACTCGCCGTCGTTCTGCAGGCGGCTGAAATCCACTCCGGATTTATCCGGCAATTTTGCCGGCGGCAACACGGTCTCCGGCTTTTCCGGAACGCTTGTCTCCGACTTCTCCGAACGCACAGGCTCCGCCGGAAGCTCTGTACTCTTTTCCTCTTGCTGCGGCTCTGCCGCATATCGCGGCACTTCCGTATATCGCGGCACTTCCGCCTCTTCTGTTTGTCTCTCGGGCTCCGTAAAATCGCCCGCAATTAATCCCTCTCGCTGCCAGCGGAGTAAGGCACGTCTTACATCGCCCTCCGTGAGTTCCAAGCTGTCCGCAATCCGGGCATCCGTTACCTCCTCACCCTGATGGCGCAGGAGATAGAGATAAACCTTTACAAACGCGCCGTTTGCCGATGGCATATAGCGGTCGATAAACTCATTTGAGACGACGGTAACGCCGGGCGCCGCGTCGCCTTGAAAAATAACTTTCATCTCATCCTCCTTCTTTATATTTCACATCTTAGCATAAACTCTCCGATAGGACTTCACATCTTTATCCACAATTTATCCACAGGATTGTGGAAAAGCCGGTGTGCAAAACCGCACACCGGCTCATTTCGCGCTCTCTGGGCGCTTATTATTTCACATTGCCGTTTTTTTCGCTGTTTAAAAGTTCTTCTCCGACGCGATAAATATCGCCGGCCCCCATGGTGAGGACCAGATCTCCCGCTCGAACTTCCCGCGAAAGGCAGGCTTCGATTTCCGCAAAACTGCCGAAATAACGCGCTTTGCCCGGCTGATCCGCATTGATTGCATCCGCGACATCACGCGAACTGATTCCGAGCGTATCGGTTTCGCGCGCGGCATAGATATCCGCGAGCAGTACGACATCCGCACCTTCGAGGGCGGTCCCGAACTCCGGCAAAAGCGCCTTGGTTCTGGTATACGTATGGGGCTGAAATACACACCAGAGCTTTTGATGCGGATATTTTTGTGCCGCTTTTAAAGTCGCCGCAATCTCTTGCGGATGGTGCGCATAGTCATCCACGATGACGGCCCCGTGATACTCGCCCTTGTGCTCAAAACGCCGCTCTGTGCCGCGATAGGCCTCGAGGCCGTCGCGGATTTGCTCCGGCGCAATGCCGAGCAGACGGCAGGCCGCTAGGGCCGCGAGCGCGTTGTAGACATTGTGTTCTCCCGGCACGGCAAGCTGAATGCGCGGCAAGGCCTTGCCGTGCTCCGACGGTGTAAAGGCCGCGTTGCCGCGTTCGTCAAAGCGGATATCCGTCGGGTAATAGTCCGCTTCCGCGGTGCCGACCGTGGTTACCCGCCCCTTAAAATCACCGACAATCTCCCGGTAATTCCGAATGCGGTTGTCAATGACGAGCGCACCGTTCTCCGGCATGCGCTGCACGAAGCGGCGGAACGAATGGCGGATATCGTCCAGGTCCTTGAAAAAATCGAGGTGATCCGCCTCAATATTTAAGATAATTTCCAGGGTCGGGAAAAAGGACAGGAAGCTGTTTGTGTACTCGCAGGCCTCGAGCAAAAAGGTCTCACTGCCGCCGACACGGATATTGCCGCCGATGGCATCCAGGTTGCCGCCGAGCGATATTGTGGGGTCCTTTTCCGCCGTGAGCAGGATATGAGAGAGCATGGAGGTGGTCGTCGTCTTTCCGTGCGTGCCGCTGACCGCAATGCTCTCCCGGTAGCAGCGCATCAGCTGCCCGAGGAGCTCCGCGCGGCTCAGCATGGGAATGCCGAGGCGCTTTGCCTCCAGAAACTCCGGATTATCCGGGTGGATGGCCGCCGTGTAGACCACGTAGTCAACCGGCGCGCTCAGATTTTCGCGCCGCTGTCCGATATAAACCTGAATGCCTCGCGCGCCGAGCTGCTCGGTAAATGCGCTCTCGCGCGCATCGCTTCCGCTCACCG
>CAJPKN010000008.1 GCA_905370385.1 Stomatobaculum longum | reverse complement strand
GTAGAGCACGCGGCTGTTAACCGCGGTGTCGTTGGTTCGAGTCCAACACGAGGAGCTTAATATGGCGACATAGCCAAGTGGTAAGGCGTGGGTCTGCAAAACCCTGATCACCGGTCCGAATCCGGTTGTCGCCTCTCGTGAGACCGGTCCGAAGGACCGGTTTTTTGTTGCAAAAAAATGAGAGCTTTCTATAATGACGAGTAGGGAACAAAGGAAACCCAGAGCATAGCCGAATCGATTCCAAGTGAGCAGATCAAGCCCTTGCGACGGCAGCGATTTATAATTCGCAGTTGTGTGTAGAGCAATCTGATTCCGGGACGCTGCGCTTTCGCGCGCAAGAACGGCTCTCAAGCCCATGTGACGGCAGTGATTTATATTTCCCGGCTGTGCGTAGAGCAGCGCGATTCCGAGACGTTTCGCTTTCGCGCGCAAGAACGGCTCTCAAGCCCGTGTGACGGCAGTGATTTATATTTCCCGGCTGTGCGTAGAGCAGCGCGCTTCTGGGACGTTGCGCTTTCGCGCGCCGGGGTATGTAGGAAGGAAATGATAGAAACTCCGAGAACGGTAGATAACGAAAGGAGGAGCGGGAAATGAATGAGCTGAAGATGAAGCGTATCTACGAGTCGGCGGAGCCGACAGACGGAACGCGTATTTTGGTAGACAGACTGTGGCCGAGGGGAATCAGCAAAGAGAGGGCGGCGCTGACGCGCTGGGAGAAAGAGATTACGCCTTCTCCGGACCTCAGAAAGTGGTTCGGGCATGAGCCTGAGCGTTTTGCCACGTTTACGGAGCTCTACCGCAAAGAACTGGATGCGAATCCTGCGGGAGAAGGGTTTCTTTCCGAGATACGGGATTTCCTGAAAGAGGGAAATGTAACTCTGGTTTACGCGGCAAAAGATCCGGCTTGCAATCATGTGCTTGTCTTGAAGGATTGGATAGAAGAGCGGCTGAAAAGGTAGTATAATGAGCCTTAGATTCCGAGTGACGGGATAGGGTTCGCGTTGCATGGAATTTTGACACACTCACGACAGACGGTATGCATCCGGTGTCTGATTCTTGTAGCCGAAAACAGAATATGGAAACGTAGTGCACTTTTCTCAGGAGGAAAAAAGCATGGAACACATGAAAAATGTCAGATCGCTGACGGTGGCAGCGCTACTCGTGGCGCTCGCGGTGACGCTCAAGTTTTTGAAGATTGTGATTACACCGACGCTTGAATTCAGCTTCGCCTTTTTGGCAAATGCAAGCGCGGGTTTTTTATTCGGCCCCTTTGTATCGGGTACCGTCGGTGCGCTTGCGGATGTGCTGGGCTATCTGGTCCGTCCGACCGGCCCCTTCTTTCCCGGCTTTACGCTGAATGCAATCATCAACGGCGTGGTTTACGGCCTGATACTTTATAAGAAGCCGCTTTCCATGAAGCGCGTTGTCATTGCCCGCGTGATCAACACGGTGCTGATCAGCTTCCTGTTGAACCCGCTTTGGCTCTCCATGATGTACGGCAAGGCCTTCCATTTGCTGGTTAAGACCCGCTTTATCAAAGCAGCGATTCTCTTTGTACCGGAGTGCATCCTGCTCTATGCGATTCTGCAGCTTGTGCAGAAAATTGCGCTGAACGCATCGTTTCTGCAGCGGCGCAGTGCAAGTGAATAAGACAATCAGATAGATAAACCGATTGCTTCCCCCTCTGCAACGCCGTTATGATAAGGCGCTGCGGAGGGGGATTCTCATTAGAGCATAATAAGTCAAAGAGTAGACGCTTCGAAAGCGGCGGATGCATAGGCCGGGGGAGACACGGCAAGAAGCGTCGGGCAACAGGCGCCGTTAACTGTATAAAATAGAATACATGTCCCTCAGAGCGAAAAAAAACGAATATCCCGCTTGCATTCCGCTTACAAGGCGTGTATAACAGAGTCTCGTGCGATGAGATTGACAACTCTTTGTCGATCTTATTTTTTTAAATTGAAACGGAGGTGAACGACCTATGAAGGAAATGATGAGAAGCAAGAAGGCAGCGATAGTCGACATGACGGCGGGAAGCCCGACGGCGCTCATTTTGGGATTTGCGATTCCCATGTTACTGGGAACCTTGTTCCAGCAGTTTTACAGCATGGCGGATACGGTAATCGTGGGACGTTACCTCAGCATCAATGCACTTGCGGGCGTTGGTTCCACGGCGGCGATTAACTTCCTGATCAACGGCTTTGTGATCGGCATGTCCTCGGGCTTTGCGATTCCGGTGGCACAGCGCTTCGGTGCGCGTGATTATACGGATATGCGCAAATTTATCGCGAATACCATATGGCTCAGCCTGATTTTTTCGTTTGTCGTGACGGGACTCGTTGCCATCTTTACGAAACCCCTCCTCGTTTGGACGCAGACACCGGAGGAAATCATGCCCTATGCCTATCAATATATTTTTATCATCTTCCTCGGCATTCCGACCACCTATCTCTACAATGTGACGGCGAGCCTGATTCGTGCCCTGGGAGACTCGAAGACACCGGTGTACTTCTTGATTCTCGCATCGGTCATCAACATCGTCCTCGACTTTGTGACGATTGTCGGATTCGGCTTCAGTGTGAACGGCCCGGCGCTTGCGACCGTGTTCTCACAGGCGGTCTCCGGTATTCTGTGCATCTTTTATATGCGGAAGAAGTTTCCGTTGCTCCGTTTTGCGCCGCGGGAGCTTAACTTTGACCGCAGAAAATGCGAAATCCTGCTTGCAATGGCCTTGCCGATGGGATTGCAGTATTCGATTACGGCAATCGGTTCGGTCATTGTGCAGAGCGCGGTCAATATGCTCGGCACGGTGACGGTTGCGGCAGTGACGGCGGGACAGAAGATCAGCATGTTCCTCTGCTCTGTCTACGATGCGTTGGGTGTGACCATGGCCACCTATGCGGGTCAGAATGTCGGCGCGGGCAAGTTGCGTCGCGTCAAGGAAGGCGTTTATGTGGCGACGCGAATTGGCATACTCTACGGCCTGTTTGCCTTCTTGCTCTGCTTCCTCTTCGGTGATAAGTTGCCGCAACTATTTATCTCGTCGGAGCAGACAGAAATTTTGCAACAGGCAAAGCTCTTCCTGCTTGCAAACGCAGCCTTCTATGGCGCCCTTACGGTGGTCAATGTGTGGCGCTTTACGATTCAGGGCATGGGCTATTCCGTCTTTGCAATCTTGGCGGGCGTTGCGGAGATGGCAGCGCGCACTTTCATGGGTTTTGTCGGCGTTCGCTTCTTCGGTGTCTACGCAATTTTCTTTGCTTCTCCCCTCGCCTGGCTTGCCGCGGATTGCTTCTTAATTCCCGCGTTTCATCACTGCCACAGAAAGCTCTGCCTTTTGCTCGGTTTGCAGGAGGAGTGAACGTTCATAATTTATTCATGATTTCTTTGAAAAAGCGTTACAAGGCGCACATGAATTTATCACGACTCTTCGCTATCATATAAACATAGCAAGCGGGAAACCGCGAACATCTTTTTTTCATATACTGGCCGGGAGCGAAAGCCCCCGGCCTCCTCCCTTTTATGGGGGAAAACAAAGGGCAATTCAGCGACAACAAGCGGAAGGACGAACAACATTGCCGACGGAAGCGTTGGCAAAAGCCTCGGGAAAGTTGTGTTATAGGATAAAAAAGTTGGTAAACAGCTTCCTTGAAACAATATGTTTGGAAGACAAGGTTATGAAGCATGCAATGTGGTATTCTTGGAATGAGTCATGGGACAGGTAACGCTTAGACTAATCTGCCAGCAAACGGAAGGGCGATTAAAAGAGTCGGCAGAAGAGTCGAAAGAAGCCCCGATAACGTTGGTCGAATGAAAGCTTGCAAGGTGAGAACTTCTTGAACGAGATGAAGCGGAAGGCGCTTCACTTCGGTTCATGAGAAGTGAAAATAGGAGATTCGGACCCGGGGCAAAGTGACTTTCCGTAGAGAACTGCGAAAGGCGCGCGGCACAGAATACGGAGCGAACTTCATACCGGGAAGTTTGGTGCCTTGCTACTGTTTGAGGCATATAAAAAGCACTGTTCCGCGAGAACAGTGCTTTTTCGTTTGTTTCGAAGTCCTTACTCCCGACCGTCCCAGCAATAGGTACAGAGCTTATCGCGGTCGATGCCGACAGCCTTGATGAGGTCGTCGAGGCGGTTATAGCGGAGGGTTGTAAAGTTCAGCTGCTTGCAGATGACATCGAGCATCGCCTGATAGCGCTCGGAGTCCGGGTTTGCATAGTCTGTCAGAATTTCTCTGCTCACATTCTCGCCCTCGGCGTCGCGTATCATGCGCCGCGTGATGAGCTCCATCTCACCGGTCGAGCGTGAGAAGTTCAGGTACTTACAGCCGAAGAGCAGCGGCGGGCAGGCCGGACGAACATGGACTTCCTTTGCACCGCTGTGGTACAGGAACTCGGTGGTTTCGCGGAGCTGGGTGCCGCGGACAATGGAGTCGTCGATTAAGAGCAGGCGCTGTCCGTTGATGAGCTCGTGCACCGGAATCAGCTTCATCTTTGCGATGAGATCGCGCTTATCCTGAATGGTCGGCATGAAAGACCGCGGCCAGGTCGGCGTGTACTTGATAAAGGGCCGTGCGAACGGAACGCCGGACTCATTCGCGTAGCCGATTGCGTGCGCGGTACCGGAGTCAGGAACACCTGCCACCGAGTCAATCTGCTCGTGGCTCATGTGGTCGCGTTTTGCGAGTTCCTCACCGCAGCGCACGCGCATGGCCTCGACGGATACGCCCTCGTAGGAGGAAGATGGGTAGCCGTAGTAGACCCAGAGGAAGGTGCAGATGCGCATCTTCTTTCCGGGGGCGGAGAGGGGCGTGAGCGCCTCAGGGGTCATCACGGCAATTTCGCCGGGGCCCAGTTCGCGGAAGTCCTCGTAGCCGAGATTCAGATAGGCAAAACTCTCGAAGGAGGCGCAGTAGCCCTCCGCCTTGCGCCCCACAACAATCGGCGTTCTGCCGAGCTTGTCGCGGGACAGATAGATGCCCTGCGGGGTCAGGAGCATAATGCTCATGGAGCCGTCAATCATTTCCTGGGCGTAGCGAAGTCCCTCGATCAGATTGTCTTTGCGGTTAATCAGCGCTGCGACCAACTCGGTCGGATTGATGAAGCCGCCGCTCATCTCGAGGAAGGAGGAGCCGTTGTTCTTTAAGAGCTCATCCGAGAGCACATTCAGGTTGTTGATGCGACCGACTGTCGTGATTGCATAGGTGCCGTGGTGGGAGCGCACAATGAGAGGCTGCGCCTCGTAGTCGGAAATACATCCGATGCCGAGGTTTCCCTCCATGGTCTTCACATCATCCGCAAACTTGGTGCGGAAGGGGCTGTTTTCTATGTTGTGAATGGCGCGGTCAAAGCCTTTCTTTCCGTAGACGGCCATGCCGCCGCGCCGTGTACCGAGGTGCGAGTGATAATCCGTGCCAAAGAAAAGATCAAAGACACAATCCTCTTTGAGTGCCGATGCAAAGATGCCTCCCATAGGACCTTCCTTTCAGAATGCGCATACAGAATACCGTGTTACCGCAAAAATCATAATAGATTCGGGCGGTGAATGCAAGGCAGGGGGGACGGAAACAGTGCTAGTTTTTTGATTACCCATAGATTAAAATAAGGGAAAAATGTGACGAAAAGGCGTGCCGTGCCGTACTTGCCCGCCGCGGCGGGCGGCATGCTTGGGAGGAAAAGGCTTGAACATTCATCAGAAAATCGCAGAGGAACTCGGGGTCCGGACAGAACAGGTGGACGCAGCCGTCAACTTAATCGACGAGGGCGCGACCATCCCCTTTATAGCCCGCTACCGGAAGGAAGTGACCGGCTCGCTGGACGATGAACAGCTGAGAACGCTCGATACGCGGCTCACCGCACTTCGCAATCTGGAAGAACGCCGCGAAAAGATACGCGCGGCAATCACGGAGCAGGGGAAGATGACGGAGGCGCTCGGCGCGCAGCTTGATGCGGCGGAGACTCTGGTGCAGCTCGAGGACATCTACCTCCCCTATCGCCCGAAGCGCAGCACCCGCGCGACGGTGGCCATGGAGCGGGGGCTAAGTGAGCTCGCGGATCTCATCTGGGCGCAGAAGACAGAGAAGAGCCTCGAGGAAGAGGCCGAGCACTTCATCTCTGAGGAAAAGGGCATCGGTACCGCGGCACTCTGCATTCAGGGCGCTCTGGACATACTCGCGGAGCGCTTTTCCGACGCGCGCGTCATTCGAAGCTATGTGCGCGATACGACCAAGCGGGGCGGTCAGCTCTGCGCAGCGCGGCGTGAGCAGAAGGGCAGCGCGGAGAAGCAGAACGAGGCGGAGAAGGAGAGAGAGAAGCGGGCGGTCTACGAGACCTACTATGACTTCCGCGAGCCTCTGATGAAGGCGACCGGCTACCGCGTGCTCGCGATGAACCGCGGCGAGAAAGAAAAGATTTTGCGGGTCTACATCGAGGCACCGAGCGAGGAGATTCTTTCGACCCTCCGCAGCCGCCTGATTAAAGCGGAAAACAAGAACACCGCCGAGGCCATGGACCGCGCGATTACGGACAGCTATGTGCGCCTCATGGCGCCTGCGGTGGAACGCGACATTCGGAACGAACTCACCGAGGCGGCGGAGACGGGGGCCATTGAGGTGTTCCGGAAGAACCTGCATCAGCTGCTCATGCAGCCGCCGATTGCGGGCGAGGTGGTGCTCGGCTGGGACCCGGCGTTCCGCACGGGCTGTAAGCTTGCGGTCGTTGACGAGACCGGCAAGGTGCTGGATACCGCTGTGGTCTACCCGACCATGCCGACCAACGAGAAGAAGCAGCGCGCGGCGGCGGAGAAGCTGCGAGAATTTATCGAGAAGTACGGCGTGACCCTGATTTCAATCGGAAACGGCACGGCTTCCCGCGAGTCCGAGCAGTTTGTCGCGGAGGTCTTAAAAGAACTCCCGCAGAAGGTCTCCTATGTGATTACGAATGAGGCGGGCGCTTCGGTCTACTCCGCGAGTGCGCTCGCGACCGAGGAGTTCCCGGAGTTCGATGTGGGACAGCGCAGTGCGGCCTCGATTGCGCGCCGCGTACAGGACCCGCTCGCGGAGCTCGTGAAGATTGACCCGAAGTCGATCGGCGTTGGGCAGTACCAGCACGACATGGAGCAGAAGCGCCTCGGCGAGGCGCTGGAGGGCGTGGTCGAGGACTGCGTGAACGCGGTCGGCGTGGATTTAAACACCGCTTCGGCGCCCCTGCTCCGCTATATCTCCGGCATCACGAAGACCACGGCAAAGAATATCGTGAGCTATCGCGAGGAGAACGGCAAATTCAAGAATCGGAAGGAGCTCTTAAAAGTCTCGAAGCTCGGCCCCAAGGCCTTTGAGCAGTGCGCGGGCTTCCTTCGTATCAGCGGTGGCGAGAACCCGCTCGACGACACCGGCGTGCACCCGGAGAGCTATGCGCTCGCGAAGGCCATCCTTGAGGCGGCGGGGGAGAGCGAGGAGAAGCTTCGGGAAGGCCGTCTCAGCTTTAAACTCAACAAGGCAAAGCGGAAGGCACTTGCGGAGCAGCTCTCGGTCGGAGAGGTCACGCTGGAGAGCGTCGAGAAGGAACTCACAACGGCGCGGCGCGATCCCCGCGAAGATATGCCGAAGCCCATCTTAAAGAGCGATGTGCTGCAGATTGAGGATTTGAAGCCCGGCATGATACTCCGCGGCACCGTGCGAAACGTCATTGACTTCGGCGCCTTTGTGGACATCGGCGTACACCAGGACGGCCTCGTGCACATCTCCCGCATGAAGAAGGGCAAGTTTGTGAAGCACCCCTCGGAAGTTGTGAAAGTCGGCGACATTGTCGAGGTCAAGGTGGTCGAGGCCGATGTCAAGAAGCAGAGAATCGGGCTGTCGATGATACTCTGAGAGATGATACCGCTTTGAAGAGAAGCTGCTTTCAAAGGCGGAATTCGGCATTTTGATGGCTGCCTTGTTGTTTATGATTGTGCGGCAGCGCCTTTGGTAAGCGCACGGACAGAGAAAACAGAAGAAAAAAGAGCTTGTCATCCGGCGGATGACAAGCTCTTTTGCAATATCTTTGTACAGCTTCGGCGAAAAGCGCAATCAGCGAATTTCCTGCTGCGCCGCGAGGAGGCGAGACAGGACTTTCACAATCAGGGTGCTCACGATGCCGCTCACCACGACTTCAATCACGCCCTGCAGGCCGACCAGCAGCACAATGAAGGCGAGGGGATTGGTCGCGTGCAGTGCGCTCGCAAGGGCCTGAATCGCCTCGGTCTGATAGAAGAAAAGAACCATGTAGCCCATGAAGAAAATCGTGTTCGTGAGGGGCGCTGCGACGGCACCGACCAGGAAGGAGAGATTTTTCCGCTTGCTCGCGCCGAGCACCAGGCGGAAAATCCAAGCGGTGCAGATACCCACGAGAACACGCATGGTCACACAGAGCATAAAGGTGTGGAACACACTGAACTGCAGAAGCGCGAGGCCGAGCGGCGAAGTTCCGCTCACGCACTCATAAAAGGCGGTGATACCGAAGACAGCTCCGGTCACGGCGCCGGCGAAGGGCCCGAGCAGGATGGCTGCGACCGCAATCGGGACCGTTAAGAAGGACATCGACAGCGGGCCGATGGGGACGGAGCCGAGGCCGACTAACTTCATCACGAGTTCAATCGCGACGAGGAGAGCAAGCTGGCTCAGGTAGAGGACGCGGTTCTTGGGTGTATACATAGTTGTCCTTTCTGTCGTTCTCTCGGAGATACGACGAAACAAGATGTGCGGACACTGCCGCGGGTTCCGCTCCGGAAAGCCGCAGTTCCCTGCTGCCGAAGGTGCGGCGGGAATTGTGCCGAAGCAGGCTTATTATAGCACGAAACGGCTGGCTGAAAAGACGGGAAGCTTGCAAGTCGCAATCGGAATTCGCTATAATGCAGACTGTATGGTTCTTACACGGAAAGGATAGGCTATGAAACGTGGATTGGTCATGGAAGGCGGTGGCATGCGCGGGCTCTTTACCGCGGGGGTCACGGATGTCTTCCTGGAAAATAAAATTGTCTTTGAGGGCGCCATCGGCACTTCCGCGGGCGCTGTGTTCGGTTGCAACTATAAGTCCAATCAGCCGGGGCGCGTGCTCCGCTATAATCTGAAATACGGCGCGGACCCGCGCTACGGCTCGCTTCGATCCCTCTTGCTGACAGGCGACTTCTATAATAAGGACTTTGCCTATCGCGAGGTGCCGTTTGAAAAGTTCCCTTTTGACACGGAGACCTTTCAAAAGAATCCGATGGAGTTCTATGTGGTCTGCACCGATGTGGAGACCGGGAGGCCCTTTTACTACCGCTGTGAGAAGGGCGATGCGCACGATGTCGAGTACATGCGCGCCTCTGCTTCGATGCCGCTGGTGGCGCGCATTGTCGAGGTGGACGGGCATAAGCTCCTGGACGGCGGCATTACCGATTCGATTCCGCTGAAAAAAATGCTGAGTCTCGGCTATGAGAAAAATGTGGTCATTCTGACGCGTCCCAAGGGCTATCGAAAGGAGCGCGGTGCGTCCGGGACCATCGTCGGGGCTGCGCTGAGGGGCTATCCGCGCGCCTCCCTTGCGATGAAGATGCGCCACCTCACCTACAACCAGAATATACGCTTTGTCGAGGAAGAAGCGGAGCGCGGGCGGGCACTCTTAATTTATCCGCGGGAGGAGCTCGGCATAAGCCGCATTGCGAGCGATCCCGGCGAATTGATGCGCGTCTATGAGCTTGGGCGCGGCGCGGGCTTACGCGCGCTGGAGCGAGTACGCGCCTATCTCGGGGAATGAAAAGAGCGCCATATTCGCAGCCGCATTGCGAGCGATCCCGGCGAACAGATGCGCGTTTATGAGCTTGGCCGTGGCGCGGGTCTACGTGCGCCGGAGCGGCTCAGACAGCTTGTGGGTGTTTCGGCAGAAAAGGAATCGTTGTTGCATTCGCAGCGTGTCCCGAAATCGAAGAACGGAAGAAGGTCTCGGAAATATGATTTTCCGCTAAGTTATGCTATACTTTCCTCTGTGAGTTTTCGCTAAATAAAATAAGCCTCCTCTCTAATGAGAGGAGGATGGAAAGAGGAAAGCAATGAAATGTAAGGTGGTACATGAGACCGGCGGCAGCCTGCGCGTCAAGATTCTGGGACGGCAGCTCTCCTATAAAGAGTACGAGGCCCTGCACGGGCTCCTCGAAAAGACGAAGGGCGTGCAGCGCATCCGCACTTACTGGGCGACCGGCAGCATTGCACTGAATTTCCGTGGCGACCGGGAGCGGCTGCTCGCGACCATACGCGGGATTTCCGAAGAGAATCTCGCTGCGGCGGTCGAGGAAAACCGCCGCGCTCTGGCAGAGCTCGGCAAGAAGGAAATCGAGCAGAATACGCCGGTCGACTTTGTCGACTTAAAGAAGTTAAAGAAGCAGGGCAAGAAGATGAGTTCCCTCTGGAAGCGGCGCTTAAACCGCCGCATTCTCATTGAGGCGGCCGCGGATATGCTACTCCCGGCGCCGGTTCAGGTGGCGTATCACGCCTACCAGATGCTGGTTTTGCAGAGCCTCTGACTTATTCTCGGACGACGGCGACTTCGGTGACGCCGTAGCGGAGAAAGAGCGGGAGCAGTTCCGCCGAGAGACGCTCGCCGCTCACCGCGAGCGGGACGGCGGGCGGGCAGGAAACCGTGGGTTGGCCGAGGATGCGCCCAACGGCCTCCGTGACCGGGACGGTCTCCTGCGGAGACAGCATGGCTTCCCGTATCGTTAAGATACGCGGCAGAGGAAGCAGACGAAGAGACGGCTCTTTTGCCGTCTCTTTTTTTGTCCAGAGAGCGGCTTCCTCGCGGTAGAGAGAGGCGATGCGGAGAAAATCCTCGGGGCGGTTTTCCGGCGTCAGCATGAGAACCACGGCGGAGAGATCCGCGAATTCGACCTCCATTTGATGGCTGCGAAAGAGCGCCGCGACCTCCTCCCCCGAAAGAGCGCCGCTGCCGAGCACAAGTTTCAGCGGCTCGCTTTCACAGAGTTTGGCGCCGAGGGTGCGGAGGTAGTAGCCGAGCCCCTCGATGCGGCGTATGCAGGCATAGAGGCGGGCCGGGTAGTTGTCCGCAAGGTAGGCGTTGCAGAGATCGAGTGACTGTAAAATCAAATACGAGGGACTGGTCGAGGCAAAGAGCTCCATGGTGCGGCGCGCGGAAGCGCCGACTTCCGCGGCAGCCTCTGCACTGAAGTGGAGATAGGCGCCGCCGGTCAGGACGGGCAGGGTCTTGTGCGCGGAGTCGCAGCAGAGATAGGCGCCCTGATCCATGGGGTGCATGGGTGTTTCGAGAAAGTGAAGGTAGGCGCCGTGGGCGTTGTCAACAAGGACGGGGACAGATCCCGCTCCGCAGCAGGCATCGACCGCGGTCGCAATACCCTGTATATCGGCGAGAAAGCCGAGGTAGTCGGGGCTCGTCAAAAAGACAGCGAAGGGCGGCCGCGGCAGGGCGCGCAATGCCGCGCGCACCGAGTTCGGGCTCGGGTGGCAGGAGCAGACGCTGTCAAGCGCTGTGTCATCGGGATAAATCCAGGCGATGTCAAAGTCGAGGAGAGCCGCCGCGTAAAGGAGGCTCTTATGTGCGTTACGCGCGGCGAGGAGGAGCGGGCGCTCCCCCGGGATGCGCGGTGCGCGGGAGAGTGCCAAGGCCAGCATGGTGCGGAGCGCAAGGCTGCTGCCCTCGGTCGAGTAGAGAGTCAGCGCCGTGCCGAAGAGAGCGGCCGCATTCGCCTCGCTCTCGCCTATGATGCCCGTGGCCTCCGAGAGTACATCCGCGCCGTGAATCTCCGTGATATCCCGCGCCTCGATGCCGTAGAGCGCCGCGCCGAAGGCACTCTGTCCCTTGTGGCCGGGCATGTGGAGACGGCTTCTCCCGGCGCGTATGTAATCGCTCACAAAGTCATAAATCGGTGTGTTCATCGGCGTTTCCTTCCTGTTTCGGTATGTATCTGTTCATGCTTTTGTCCGATTCAAATGAGACTTCGGTATTCCGAGAGGCTCGAGAGGCACTCGATCATTTGCGATTCGGAGATAAGTGCAGTCTTGTACTTGCCGGACATTTCACCGGGTCTCGCTGCGTTAGGACGAGTCGTATCGCCGGTTCCGTATCAGAGCTCAGCGCTATGCTGTCCCTTCTGCTCCGGCACTGCCTGCGCGTTTTGTGTTTCTTGGTGTGCGGCGGAGAGCAGCGCCCCGCCGCGAAGCAAAGCCTTGTCTCCGTAGCGCGCGGAAATTTCGGCCTGCATTTCGCCGAGCTTTCGGCGCTTTTCTGCCTTGGCAGCCTCCGTCGCGGCACGTTTTTCCGCCTCGGCCGCCGCCTCCGCCGCGCGCTGCTTTGCTTCCCGCACTTCCGATGGACTCGGCAGGGAGAAGAGGGACAGCTGTTGATATTGCGGGTCTTCCAGGCGGGCGGCGCCGATCCCGACGAGGCGCAGGGCCTCCCGCTTTGAGAACAGACCCTCCTCGCCCTCCAAAAGGGCAGAGAAGAGCTCACGGGCGCTCGCCTCGAGTACTTCTTTTTCGTTGCTCGGGACAAGGAGGCGCTGCTGGCGCGTGTGGCGCTGAAAAGAGCTTGTTTTGGCGATAATCACGAGCGTCTCGGCGCGAACGTTTGCTTTTCTGAGGCGCGATGAGAGTTCTTCCGCCAGTTCCGAGAGGAGGGGCGGGAGCTCGGTCGCCGCGTTGCGTTTCTCGATGTCTGTCGTTGTCGTGCGCTCCACCGAGTGACTCTTTGCCTGCGGCCGCTCCCGCCGCACGGCAGAGTGGTTGATGCCGCGTGCACTCTGATAGACGGATTTCCCGGCACTCGGTCCCAGAATGCGCTGTAGGACCTCACAGGGCGTATCGGCGGCTTCGCCTATCGTGTGAATGCCGAAGCGGAGCAATTTTTCGGCGCTTTGTCCGCCGACTCCGAAGAGGGAGCGTATGGGGAGCGGGTAGAATTTGGCGGAGAGTTCCTCGGGCCAGAGCGTGTGGATTTTATCAGGCTTCTCAAAATCGCTCGCCATCTTGGCGAGGAGCTTATTTTCGCTGATGCCGACATTGACCGTGAAGCCGAGGGTCTCTCGGATTTCTGTCTGAATGGCCGCCGCACACGCGCGTATCGCGGCTTCTTCCCGCCTGCGGTCCGAGAAGCGCGCGCTCATATCGAGAAAGGCCTCGTCGATTGAAAACTGCTCCACCGCAGGACTGTGGCGGTTAAGAATCTCGAGAAAGGCAACGGATTTTCGGCGGTAATAGGAAAAATTCGAAGCGACCAGAACTAAGTTCGGGCAGAGGCGGAGCGCCGCGCTGACCGGTTCGCCGCTCTTCACGCCGAGTCGTTTTGCGGGGATAGAGGCGGCGGTCACGACCCCGCGGCGCGAGGCGACATCGCCCGCAACGGCAGAGGGTATCGTTCTGAGGTCAACGCTGTCGGGATTCTGTTCAAGCCGCTCGAGCGCGCTCCAGGACAAAAAGGCGGAGTTGACATCGATGTGAAAGATGATGCGGGACAAGCGCGACCTCCTTTCGAAAATTGAAAGACCCATGCGCCCAACTATGTGCTAGTATAGCAGGAGCGCGGGTAAAAGAACATGTGTTTCCGCCTGCGCCGGAGGAAACATGGGAAAGACTTACGTTTGGGATCACAAGATTCAGTACTACGAGACAGACCAGATGCAGATTGCGCACCACTCGAACTACATTCGCTGGTTTGAGGAGGCGCGGACCGCGGCCATGGAAGAGGCCGGGCTCGGCTATGAGGAGATGGAGGCGGCGGGCGTAATCAGCCCGGTGGTTTCGGTCACGGCGAAGTATCACATGATGTCCCGCTTTCCGGAGATACTCCGGATTGCGGTCGAAATTGCGGAGTATAACGGCGCGCGCATGCGGCTTCGCTATCGGGTAACGGAGAAGGCAAGCGGAGAGCTCCGCTGTACCGGTGAGAGCGAACACTGCTACCTCGATGCGGAACACAGGCTCATCTCGTTAAAGCGGAGTAAGCCCGAAATTCATGCGATACTGGACGCGATGAAGTAAGAGCAGTTGAAAGACGAAAGCTACAAAAAGAAAACGCGGCGCGGGAGATATTCCCGCGCCGCGTTTTGCGTCGCTGTGTGCGCTTTGAAACGCGCTTTAGTTCTTTTTCAGTTCGTCCGCGAGCTGCTGCTCCTCTGCGGTGAGCTTCAGCTGGCCTGCCGCAACCGCAGCTGCCTTCTGCTGCTCAAGCTGCGCCGCTGCCTGGAGAGCTGCCTGCGCCTCGCCGGAGCTCGGGTCGGTCGGATCCCATTTCTGGTCGCGCGGAATCGGGACTTCGATTGCATCCTTCTCAATCGGCCCCTTGTTCCACGGGTCGTTGTAGATGTGAACCACGGTGCCGTTGCCGCAGTTCTTGTAGACCCAGTAGGAGTAACCGGTGAGCAGGCGGAGGCAACCGCCGGACGCCGCGTCGTCAATGTAGTTGAAGGTAATCGCATCCAGCTCAAGCTTCGCGCTGTAGTAGAGAATCGAGTGGATGATGAAGCCGTTGTAGAAGCGGTTTAAGTACTTGCAGTAGATGGCCGCCGGGACATCGTCGTGCATGTACTTGACATCGTACTTCGCATAAATCTTAAAGTTGCCCATGGGCGTATCCGGGCCGCTCGTCGAGTTGAAGGTCTTGTACGGGATGATGTAGCCCTTGTCGCCGTCCTTCGCCATGATGTACATGGTGCGGGTTCCCTGGTTGTAGTTGATCTGGTAGGAAGCCTGCGGTCCCAGGATGGTCTCCATGTCGGTCACGACAGAGCCGTCGTTGTTGAAGTAGTACTTGTAGCCGTCGACATAGTGCCAGCCGCGTGCCGGCTCGCCGTCAATGAAGTAGTGCTGAACATTGTCGAGGAAGCCCCAGCCCGTATAGGGAGTGCCGCTGTGGGAGGAGTAGTGAACGCCCGTGCCGTCGCGGTAAGCGCCTTCGTACTTGCGGACCATCAGGTTCTTCGAAGCATAGGGGAAGTGCTCGGTGTTGTGCCAGAAGCCAACGCGGATGCCGACAATGTAGCGGTCGGAGCCCATGGTGCCGGTCGTCTGGCCGTTCTTTGCCCAGTCAAGGACGGTGCCGTCGTTCAGCATGACCTTGTAGTAGACATCGTTGTAGCGGTGCGCCATACCCTTTGCGCGAATCTGGATGGCCTGAACCTTTGCGCCGTCCTCGTTGTAGGGCGTGATTTCCTTCGAAGATGCCCAGGGGCTCCAACCGTGCTGGTCGGTATAGACGCGGTAGTACATGCGCGCGACACCGGAGTGAATCATGTAGAACTTTGAGAAGCCGTTTGCCGAGAAGAGACCCTTGCCCGGGTTATTCGTCGCGGTGTCGCCGATCACATTGCCGGCCGCATCGCGCATCTGGTAGGTCGCAATCTGCACCTGGTTTAAAACCGGATCCGCCGGGGTGTTGCCGGTGCCGAGTGCCTCAAAGCCCGCATTCTCGAAAATCGAGGAGAGGTCATCGCGTCCCGGGTTGCCCGCAAACTCTGCGCTGCCCGGCAGGCTGTAGTCGGAGTTCACCGATTTCTCGGTCGCGGTGTAGGCAGCGGTGTACTGCGCGGTGCTGGAGGGGAACTTGGTGTCCGGGTTGGTCGCATCCGAAGCGGGGCTTGCGGACTGGCTTCCGCTCTGCGCCGCATTCTGGGTCTCGTCGAGGCTCGTCGCGCTGCTGCCGATTGCGGGCTTGCCGTCGCTTGCCGGAGCCGCGGTCTCGGTCGAGGCGGGGGCGGAAGTCTCCGCGCCGCTTGTGCTGTTATCGCTTGCCGGAGCTTCGGTTTCGGTGCTATCCGGCGCCGTGAGCTCCGCGCTGCCGGAAGAAGTGCTGTAGGCAGCCGGGTTTGCACTGCGTCCCACCACCTTTGCGAGGGCGGGGACGGGGGCCTGTAAGGTCATAGAGGCGGTGAGCACTATGGCTGCGCCTCGCTTAAGATTTAATTTCATGATTTGAAGTACCTCCTCATGGAAAACAAGTTGCAAAACTCAGTTCAGAATATCTTAACATAAATTGTCAACAAGGGCATACAAAAAGCGCCTTGTAATTCTGACGGTTTTCTTACAAAAGGGAAAATCTCACTCCGGATAGCGGAGCTGGGACGCTTTCGGCGCGTTCAGGGCGCGCTCCAGGTAGCGGGCGCTCTCCCAGTTTGCCATGGGGAGATTCATGTCGAGATAGTTTCCGCAGTCCCGCGCGGCAGCACCCGGGACCTCGCCGCGAAAATCCCGCGTAAAGAGAAAGAGCTCGCGGAGCAGGGGCAGAATATACGCGGATTCATAGTCGCCGCGGAGCAGGAGATAAAAGCCGGTGCGACAGCCCATGGGGCCGAAGTAGAGCACCTTGTCGCCGAATTCGCTGTGGTTCCGAAGGAAGGTCGCACCGAGGTGTTCTAGGGTATGAATTTCCGCAGTGTTCATGACCGGTTCCTTGTTCGGCGCGGTCAGGCGAAGATCGAAGGTGGTGACGGTCTCGCCGCCCACCGCATCCTTGCGGGAAACATAGACGCCTGGTTCCAGATCCAAATGATTCACGGTAAAGCTGGTGATTTTTTCCATTTTGCTTCTCCTCTTTGCTGAAAGGGGCCTCGGGGGGAGGCTCATCGATTGACATTCTATATGAATATGGTAAAGTTTTAGCCTAACACAGTAAAATTTGGAATTCAAGCGCAGGGCGCAGAGGGATTTTGAAATGGAGACAAGAGAATTGAGACGCATATTGGTGACGGCAATCGGATCGTTTTCGGCGGCTGCCGTGATACGGGAACTCAAGGCGAGCGGCTGCTATGTGGTCGGCACGGATTTGAACGCCGCGGAGTTGCTCTCGGAGAGCACGGAGGTAGATGCTTTTTATAGGCTGCCCCGCTATGACGAGCGGGAGGAGTACTTAAGACAGCTCGCAAAGATACTGGAAAAAGAAGAGATTGACGGCGTGTTGCCGCTCACGGATGCCGAGCTCGACGTACTCGGCGAGGCGGAAGAGGCACTGGGCAAGGCAGAGTTGCTGGCGCCCTCCGGTGAGTGCTTGGTGAATGCGCGCAGAAAGCGCCTGAGCAAGGAGGCGGCCGAGGCGGTGTTCCGCCGCGCGGGGAATGAGCGCTTTGCGACCATTCCGACCTTCAAGGTGCCGCACCGCACGGAGGAGGAGAGAGAGCAGTGGCTGCTCCGCCACATGCCGCTCATCTTGAAGCCGGACAACGGGCGCAGCTCCGAGGGGGTATTCCGCATCGCGAACCGCGAGGCGCTGACCCGCGCGCTACTTGAGCTGCGCATGCTCGGCCGGGCGGAAGGCTATCTCGCACAGCCCTTTGTCTCGGGCCGCGTGGTCTGTGTGGATACGGTGAGAGATCGGGCGGGCAACACCGTGGCGCTCGCAAGAGAAGAGTATCTCAGAAGTCAGCGCGGGGCCGGCCTCTCGGTACAGGTGTTCCGCGACAGCGAACTCGAGGCAATCTGCGGGGAACTCGCGGCGGAACTTGATCTGATCGGCTGCGTAAACTTTGAGTTTATCAAAGATGCGGGCGGCAGATATCACTTCCTCGAGTGCAATCCGCGTTTTTCGGGCGGCGTCGGCTTTTCGGAGCGGGCGGGCTTTCCGGCGGTCAAAATGCACCTCGCGGCTTGGCGCGGAGAGACCCTTGACATGAGCGTCTCGGAGCGGATTCAGCCCTGTTGGCAGGTTAAGAAATATATAGAAGTGATAACAAAAGAGTGATATAGTAAAAAAGCGCAGTTATGCTTGTGCTGCGCTTTTTTGGCGAAGAAAAACAGAACTGCCACAGGAGGAATATGGAGGAAAAGAAGAAGCGAAATAAGTCGCACGCCGCGCTGCTGGCGCTCATCCTTTTGCTCGGTGCGGCAAACGGAAAGCGGCTTTTGGATCGCAACTCACATCTGAAGAAATATGCGGAGATGCCGACGGTCGAAGCGGCGGCTCCGAGCAGCAGCGCCGAGACAACGGCTGCGGCGGAGAGCACGGTTGCGGCCGCACCGGTACAGGATCCGGATGCGGAGCGCGTCATCGATTTTGCGGCGCTCAAGGCAAAGAATCCGGATGTGGTCGGGTGGATTTATGTGCCGGGAACGGTGGTCAATTATCCGATCCTGCACCGGGAAGCGGACAACGAATATTATTTGCGCCGCGATATCGACGGGCGCGAGGGTTCTTACGACGGCGTTTTCCTGGACGGCGACGACACGACGGATTTCTCGAAGCTGCAGAACCTGATTTACGGACATCACATGAAGAACGGCACCATGTTCACGCCGCTCATTTCGTTCAAGAGAAAAAGTTTCTTTGAGGAGCATACGCGCGTATATCTCTACACGCCGGAGCACACTTATATATTAAAGCCGCTTGCCTCGCTCTATACCGATGCGGGCGAGGATAAACGCCGCATTGATTTCTCGGATCGCCGCGAATTCAACGCTTATGTGGACCAGATGACGAAGGGCTGCGAGTTCCGCGACCTTCCGGCGGAGGGCATCGATAAGCTCTTCTCCTTTGTCACCTGCTCCTATGAGTTCAGCGACGCGCGCACCATACTCTACTGCTATGAGGTGGATGCTGCGGGCAATCCGGTGAAGCCGACGCCGCTCGGCAGCGGCCTCTGATCGGACAAACAACAACAGCAGAAAACAGGCGTCATCCGAAAAAACAGTGCACAGGGAGAGACAAGATGAAGGGAATTGTACTCGCCGGAGGGTCCGGCACGCGGCTCTATCCGCTGACCAAGGTCACCAGTAAGCAGCTGCTTCCGGTTTACGACAAACCGATGATTTACTACCCGCTCTCGGTCTTGATGACGGCGGGCATACGGGATATTTTGATTATCTCGACGCCGGAGGACACGCCGCGCTTTGAGGCGCTGCTCGGCGACGGCAGCCAGTTCGGCATCTCGCTCTCTTACACCGTGCAGCAGAGCCCGGACGGCTTAGCCCAGGCCTTTCTGCTCGGCGAGGACTTTATCGGCGACGACCGCGTCGCGATGATACTCGGCGACAATATTTTCGCCGGCAACGGCCTGAAGGAGCAGCTGCTCACCGCCGCGGGGCGGGAGCAGGGCGCAACCGTGTTCGGCTACTACGTGGACGACCCGGAGCGCTTCGGTATTGTCGAGTTCGACAAGACAGGACGGGCGGTCTCGATTGAGGAGAAGCCGGAGAAGCCGAAGTCGAACTACTGCGTGACGGGACTCTACTTCTATGACCGCCGCGTGGTCGAGTTTGCGAAGAGCTTAAAGCCGAGTGCGCGCGGTGAGCTTGAGATTACCGACTTAAACCGCCTCTATCTGGAGAAGGGCGAGCTGGAAGTGAACCTGCTCGGGCAGGGCTTCACCTGGCTTGACACGGGAACCCACGCATCCCTCGTCGAGGCGACCAATTTTGTCTATACGATTGAGACCCATCAGCACAGAAAAATAGGCTGTCTCGAGGAAATTGCTTATCTAAACGGCTGGATTTCCGGCGAGCAGCTCGCGGAAGCGGCAGAGTCCATGCGGAAGAACGAGTACGGCAAGTACTTGCGAGACGTTCTGGACGGCAAGTACTTGGTACAGTAAAAAAGGCGCAGAGAGGACAGAGAGATGAAAATAGTAGTGACAGGTGGCGCAGGCTTTATCGGCAGCAACTTCGTGCAGTACGAGGTGAATCACTATCCGGAGGACGAGATCATCAACCTGGATCTCCTCACCTACGCAGGCAATCTGGAGAGCGTTGCGCCGGTCGCAGACAGGAAGAACTATCGCTTTGTGCGCGGCGATATCGCGGACAGAGCCTTTGTCTTTGACTTTTTCGAGAAGGAGAAGCCGGACATTGTGATTAACTTTGCGGCGGAGTCCCATGTGGACCGCAGCATCACGGACCCGGAGATTTTTGTGCGCACCAACGTGGTCGGCACGACGACCTTGCTCGATGCCTGCCGCACCTACGGCATAAAGCGTTATCATCAGGTTTCGACGGATGAGGTCTACGGTGACCTGCCCTTGGATCGCCCGGATCTCTTCTTCACCGAGGAGACCCCGCTTCACACCTCTTCGCCCTATTCGAGCGCAAAGGCGGCCGCGGATCTCTTTGTGCAGGCCTATCACAGAACCTACGGGCTGCCGGTGACCATAAGCCGCTGCTCGAATAACTACGGACCCTACCACTTCCCGGAGAAGCTGATTCCGCTCGTCATAAGCCGTGCGCTGAACAACGAGGAGATTCCGGTCTACGGCGAGGGACAGAATGTCCGCGACTGGCTCTACGTGACGGATCACTGCTCCGCAATCGACCTGGTTGTGCGGAAGGGCAGAGTCGGCGAGGTCTATAACATCGGCGGGCACAACGAGAGAAGCAATCTCGAGGTTGTACAGACCATACTCCGCGCGCTGGATAAGCCGGAGAGTCTGATTCGCTTCGTGAAGGACAGACCGGGCCACGACCTCCGCTATGCGATGGATCCGACCAAGATTGAGACCGAGCTCGGCTGGAAGCCGGAGCACACCTTCGACACAGGCATCCCGGTCACGATTGACTGGTACCTGAACAACCGCGACTGGTGGGAGCACATTGTGAGCGGCGAGTACCGGAACTATTTTGACTCCATGTACGGGGAGCGCCTTTGATGCGCGCCCTGGTCACCGGCGTCGCGGGCCAACTGGGCCATGATGTCGTGAATGAACTGCTGCGCCGCGGCGCGGATGTTACGGGCTCGGATCTCGCGCCCGCATACAGCGGTGTGCAGGACGGAACGGCAGTCACGACTTGTCCCTATGTCTCGCTCGACATCACGGACCGCGAGGCGGTGAAGCGCGTGATGCGCGAAGTAAAGCCGGAGGTGCTGATTCACTGCGCGGCCTGGACCGCCGTTGACGACGCGGAGGATGCCGATAAGCGGGAGTTGGTTCAGAAGATCAACGGGCTCGGCACCGAGTACCTCGCGGCGGCCTGCCGTGAGCTTGACGCGAAGATGATGTACATCAGCACGGACTATGTCTTCTCCGGTCAGGGCACGGCACCCTGGGAGCCGGATTGCCGCGATTTCGATCCGCAGAATGTCTACGGCATGACCAAGCTCTACGGCGAGGAGGCGGTTCGGCAGCAGCTCGACAAGTATTTCATCGTCCGCATTGCCTGGGTCTTCGGCGTGAACGGCAATAACTTTATCAAGACCATGCTGCGTGTCGGGGCGACCCACCCGGAACTTCGCGTGGTCAACGATCAGGTCGGTACGCCGACCTATACCTTGGATCTCGCGGTGCTGCTCGCGGATATGGCTGCGACAGAGAAGTACGGCACCTATCACGCGACCAACGAGGGCGGTTATATCTCCTGGTATGAGTTCGCGAAGGCAATCTTCGAAGAGGCGGGGATGGATACCAAGGTCATCCCGGTCACGACGGAAGAGTACGGAAAATCCAAGGCGGCGCGCCCGTTTAACAGCCGCCTTGCAAAGGATAAGCTGGTAGAACAGGGCTTTACGCCCCTGCCCGATTGGCGGGACGCACTGCGACGCTATTTGAAGCTGCTCCGGGAGGAGGCGTAATGGGCAAGTATTTCGGAACGGACGGATTTCGCGGCGAGGCTAATGTAGAGCTCACGCCGATGCACGCCTATCAGGTGGGACGTTATCTCGGCTGGTACTACGGTCAGAGACATGCGAACGGCGAGCGCTGCCGGATTGCAATCGGCAAGGACACGCGCCGTTCGAGCTACATGCTCGAGGATGCGCTCTCGGCCGGACTCACGGCATCGGGAGCGGATGTGTTTTTGCTGCACGTGACGCCGACCCCGAGTGTCGCCTATGTGGTGCGATCGGAGGGCTTTGATGCCGGCATCATGATCAGCGCGAGCCACAATCCGTTTTACGACAATGGAATCAAGCTCTTAAACGGAAACGGCGAGAAGATGGAAGAGTCCGTCATCGAGGCAATCGAAGCGTGGATTGACGGCACGCCGGCGGAATTGCCGCTCGCCGCAAGGGAGCACATAGGCCGCACGACCGATTTCTCGGCGGGCAGAAACCGCTACATCGGCCACCTGATTTCGCTCGCGACGCGTTCGTTTAAGAACGTGAAGGTGGCGCTCGACTGCGCAAACGGCTCGGCGTCCAGCATTGCGAAAAATGTGTTCGACGCGCTCGGTGCGACGACGGTTTTGATTCACGCGGAGCCGAACGGCACGAACATAAACCTCTCCTGCGGCTCCACGCACATGGAGGATTTAATCGAGACCGTCAAGCGGGAGCACTGTGATCTCGGTTTTGCCTTTGACGGCGATGCGGACCGCTGCCTGGCGGTCGATGAGAACGGCGAGCTGGTGGACGGCGACCGCATCCTCTATATCTGCGGCAAGTACATGCGGCAGCGCGGTGAACTCGCAAACAATCGCATCGTGACGACCATCATGTCGAACCTCGGACTCTACAAAGCGCTGGAGCGCGAGGGGATTGCCTACGAGAAGACCAAGGTCGGCGACAAGTATGTCTACGAAGAGATGCAGCGGAGCGGCGACCGCCTCGGAGGCGAGCAGTCCGGCCACATCATCTTCGCGAAGTACGCAACCACGGGTGACGGTATGGTGACGGCCTTAAAACTCATGGAAGTGCTGATGGAGACCAAACGCCCGCTATCGAAACTTGCGAGCGAGGTTACGATTTATCCGCAGCGCCTCGTGAATGTCCCGGTGCGGGACAAAGCGGCGGCCGAGAACAATGCGGCCGTACTTGCGGCGGTCAAACGGGAGGAAGAGGCTCTTGCCGGCGACGGCAGAGTGCTGCTCCGCGCAAGCGGAACGGAACCGCTGATTCGCGTGATGGTTGAGGCCTCGACCCACGAGCTCTGCGACGCAAGTGTATCGCGCATGGTTGAGGTGCTCCGTTCGGAGGGGCTGGTCGCGGAGAATTGAGGGCCGCTTGGTCCGGAACCGCTCAGAGTACGACAGAAGTAATGACAGCAATGAAGTAATTCGCTTTATACCATTTGCAAGAAGGAGGAACTATGTATCATATCGAGAGATATCAACGGAACCCGGTCGTTCATTTCCCTGAGCGCGAGTGGCCGAACCGTGAGATCGAGAAGGCACCCATCTGGTGTTCGGTCGATTTACGGGACGGCAATCAGGCGCTCGTGGAGCCCATGGTTGTCGAGGAGAAGACAGAGATGTTCAATCTCCTACTAAAGCTGGGCTTCAAGGAAATCGAGATCGGCTTTCCGGCGGCCTCTCAGATTGAGTTCGACTTCCTCCGTCTGCTCGCGCTGCGGAAGATGATTCCGTCGGATGTGCATGTCCAGGTGCTCACACAGTGCCGCGAACACCTGATTCGCAGAACCTTTGAGGCAATCGAGGGCATACCGAACCCGATCGTGCACATCTACAATTCGACCAATACCCTGCAGCGCGATGTGGTCTTCCACGCGAGTCGCGAGGAAATTAAGCAGATTGCCATAGACGGCGTCAAGACGGTCAAGGCCTGCATGAAAGAGTTCGGGCGCGACGACATCATCCTCGAGTACTCCCCGGAGAGCTTCATGGGGACGGAACTCGACTTTGCGCTCGAGGTCTGTGAAGCGGTTCTCGACGAGTGGGGCATGGCGACGCCGGAGAAGAAGGTTATCATCAACCTCCCGCTGACGGTCGAGATGAACACGCCGAATGTCTATGCGGACCAGATTGAGTGGATGGTGCGTCACTTTAAGAATCGCGACTCGATTGTGGTAAGCATTCACCCGCACAACGATCGCGGCACCGGTGTCGCGGCGACCGAACTCGCGCTCCTTGCGGGCGCGGACCGCGTTGAGGGTACGCTCTTCGGAAACGGCGAGCGCACGGGCAACGTGGACATTCTGACCGTGGCTTACAACATGTATTCGCAGGGCATAGAGCCGCATCTCAACATCTCGAACGAGAAGGAGATTGCGGAGGTCTATGAGCGCTGCACGAAGATGAGCATACCGCCGCGTCATCCCTATGCGGGCGAACTGGTCTTCACGGCCTTCTCCGGCTCGCACCAGGATGCAATCAACAAGGGCCTGCAGGCCATGCGGGAGCGAAACAATCCGTACTGGCAGGTGCCCTACCTCCCGATCGACCCGAGCGATATCGGCAGAGTCTATCAGCCGGTGGTGCGCATCAACTCCCAGTCCGGCAAGGGCGGTGTTGCCTTCATCATGGATACCTTCTACGGCTTCCGCCTGCCGAAGGGCATGCACAAGGAGTTTGCGGACATCATCCAGGCACTCTCCGAGAAGCAGGGTGAGATTGCGCCGGAGGAGATTTACGCAGAGTTCCAGCGCGCTTATCCGGATCGCAAGGAGCCCGTACACTTCAAAAAGTGCGTGATTTCGGACAACGGCCTCGAGGAGGGCGAGTTCTCGACCCGCGCTGTCTGCACCTACACGCTGAACGGCGAGGAGCGGCAGTTTGAGGGCGTCGGAAACGGACCGATCGACGCGGTGCGCCACGGTCTCGCGGAGGCACTGGGTCTTCAGATTCGCATTCTCGACTACTCCGAGCATGCGCTGCGCCAAGGTTCCAATGCGCAGGCGGCTTCCTACATCCACATGCTGGATGAGAAGAGCGGACGCACGACCTACGGTGTCGGCATCTCGAGCAACATCACGAGGGCCTCGCTCCGCGGTATCTTCTCTGCGGTGAACCGTCTGTTTTATTAAAGAATCTGTACTTTCATACAGCCCGGCGTGCTCCGGGCTGTTTCCATAGGAGGGGATAGGGATGAACGTGGTTTATGTCTCCAACGAGGCGTATGCACAGCACTTTGCGGTCTCGCTCGCCTCGCTCTGCGACTGCAATCCGGACGAGGAGGAGCTGAAGATATATCTCTTGGACACCGGGATTTTGCCGGAGACCGCGGAAAAACTGAAGGAACTCGCGGCGGATTTCGGGCGCATCCTAACCCTGATACCCTGCCGCAATCTGGAAGAGCGCTTCCCGGAGCGTCCGGACACGGGACGCTTTGATTTGAGCACCCTGGGGCGTTTTTTCCTCGGAGAGCTCCTGCCGGCCGATGTGAAGCGTGTCCTCTATCTGGACTGCGACACGGTGGTGCAGCGTAGCCTGCACCATATGTACAAGTCGGAGCTCGGCGGGAAGCTCCTCGCCATGGCGGAGGAGCCGAGCATATATCACGAGGTCAAGGCTTATCTCGGAATCCTGCCGGAAGAGCCGTATTTTAACGCGGGGGTCATGCTGGTGGATCTTGCGCGCTGGCGGGATGAGGAAATAGGAAAGCAGTTGCTCGCCTATTACACGGAAATTGCGCCCCACTGCCTCTTTCAGGATCAGGACGCCATCAACGGGCTCCTGCGGGGGCGCATTGCCGCTCTGCATCCGAAGTACAATTTCATCACCAATTATTATTACTTCTCCTACGCGGCGCTCGAGGTCTTTTCGCCTGCCTACCGTGCAATCGGGGAGCGGCGTTTCCGCACGGCCAAGCGCTCTCCGGCTATAGTCCACTATGCGGGGGATGAAAGACCGTGGCGGCAGGGGGCCTATAACCCCTACGGCCGCGCCTATGTGACTTACCTTGCGCGAACGCCTTATCGCGCCGCAAAGCCGGAGGGTGGGAAGAGAGGGTATCTCTTCTGTTATCATCTCATGAATCTCATGACGCGCTTCTTCCCCTCGTTTCGCTTTGCGCTGGGCCGACGCTATGTGAGAAAGAGCGCGGAAGAGAGAAGACGGAAGATGCGGGAGGCGACACATGCGTGAAAAGACGGCGGCCATCGTCGTAAACTATAACGACAGCGAGACGACGCTTGCGCAATTGCGGCGCATTCGCGACTATGCGGCGCTTGATGCGGTCATCGTGGTCGACAACGCTTCGACGGATCACAGCTTGGAAGCGCTCCGCGCGGAAGCGGGCGGGAAAGTGGTTGTACTCGCGGCAGAGAAGAACGGTGGTTACGGCGCGGGCAATAATCTCGGCATTCGCTATGCGGCGGCGCGGGGCTATACCTACGCGCTGATTGCGAATCCGGACGCCGAGTTTACGGAGGACTGCCTAAGAAGTCTTATCCGGGCGCTCGAAAAGAATCGGGGTCTCGCCGTGATTGCGCCGGTGCAGATCAATCCCTCGAAAGCCCCGGGTGCGGAGCGCCCGGGGAGCCGCGCAAACGTGCTCTCCGGCGCGGCGGCCTTTCCGCTTCGAAATTGGTTCGCGGATCTCCTCGAGGCGGGACCGGTCGCACGGCGGCTGTTCACGCCTCTCTTACACTACCCGGAGCGGCACTACCGCGCAAAACTCGCGCGGGTCGACTGTGTGCCGGGCTCGCTCCTCATGGTTGATATTGCATGTTTTCTGCGTGCCGGCGGCTACGATGAGCGCGTATTTCTCTATGAGGAGGAGTATATCCTCGGGCAGAGACTCAGAAAGATAGGCGCAAAGACCGCGCTTCTGACGAGCGTGCACTATGTGCACCGCCACGCGGCGAGCATAGGCAAGAGTTACCGCCGGGCACTTGACCGGCAGAAGCTTCGAGAGGATGCGATGCGCTTTTATTTCCGGCACTACCTCGGCTGTAAGCGGCCTGCGCTTCTCTTTGCGGAGCTCTGGTTTGCGCTGATACGGCTTGAAATCTTTTTGACGGGCGGAGGAAGATGAACGGAATCGGCAGTTTTTTAATCGGGAGCGAGACCAACATCGCAAAGCGTAATGTGCTCTGGAATATGGCAGGCTCCTTTATTTACGCGCTGACCAGTATGCTGCTCGGCGCGGTGGTCACGCGAACGCTCGGGGCGGCCTCGGGCGGCATTTTCTTCTTTGCCTTCTCGACCTTCGGGCAGCAGATTTTCATCGTCGCCTATTTCGGCATGCGGCCGGTGCAGGTGACCGATGCCGGTGAGCAGGGAACCTTCGGTGAATACCGGGCGTTCCGGCTGCTGAGCTGTGCGGCGGCTGTTCTGGCGACGCTCTTCTACGGTCTCCTCTTAACCGTGCCGGGTGAGGCGCGGACCGTGCTCTTCCTGACGGCGGGCTATAAAATTCTGGACGGCTTTGCCGACTGCTACGACTCGGAATTTCAGCGGCAGGGAAGACTGTATCTCGCGGGAAAGAGCAATGCCTTTCGAACCCTCGGGAGCGTGGTGCTCTTTTTGCTCCTGCTGTTTACGACGCGCTCGCTGCCTGCTGCCTGCCTTGCGGCCCTCGTCGGCCAGGCCGGGATGATACTGCTCTGCTGTGTCGCGCCGCTTCGCTGCCTGCCGAAGGTGAGAACGGAGCTCCGCAGGGGCTATATACGCCGCCTCTTTGCAAAGAGCCGCTGGCTCTTTCTCGGTGCCTTCCTGGATCTCTACATCTTTGCGGCGTCCAAGTATGCGGTGAACCGCTATCTCACGGCGGCGGACAACAGCTACTACACAACCATCTTTATTCCGACCTCGGTCATCAACCTCATGTCGAACTTTGTGATACGGCCGGTACTTACCCTGCTCTCGGAGGCGCGAGAGGCGGGGAGAAAGGCGGTCTTTCTATCGACGGTCGGAAAGATTACGGCGCTCATCCTGGGGCTTACGCTCCTCGGCACGCTGGCGGCTTGGTTCCTCGGCATACCGGTGCTTTCGCTCTTGGTCGGTGCGGAGGCCGGAAAGGCGCTCAAGGGACTCAGAACGGAACTTTTGCTTGTGATTCTGGGCGGCGGCTTTTATGCGCTCTTAAATCTGTTATACTATTGTCTGGTAATCCTCGAACGGCAGCGCAGTATTTTTCTGATTTATGTGCTCGGCACGGGGCTCGCTTGGGTCAGCGCGGAATTCGGTGTACGGTATCGGGGGCTGCTCGGCGGTGCGCTCTCGTACTGCGGCATGATGGCGCTGCTCACCCTGCTCTTTGCCGCGGCGACGCTGCGGGCCCTTCGGCAGGATCATAAATTTAAGGGGGAAGCTTGAGCATGGAAGAGAAGAGAGCAAAGGCGGATGTGATTATCCCGGTTTATCGCCCGGACGAGCGCCTGTTTCGCCTGCTCGACCGGCTCTCCCGGCAGACATGGATGCCGCGAAAAATCATCATCATGAACACCGAGCGCACATACTGGGACAACTGCGGTGCGGAGGGGCAATTGGAACTCCTCGGTCTTTCCGAGCGCTGTGAGGTTCATCATCTCTCGAAGTCGGAGTTTGACCACGGCGGCACGCGAAATGCGGGGGTCTCTTTTTCCGAGACGGCCTATTTTGTCATGCTGACACAGGATGCGGTGCCCGCGGACAACCGCCTGCTTGAAAACCTGCTCGCACCGCTTGAGAACGGGGTGGCCGAGATGAGCTACGGGCGTCAGCTCGCCAATCCGGGCGCGGACATCCTGGAAAAATTCACACGGCGCTATAACTACGGCGATCGGTCGTTTCTGAAGACCGAAGCGGACAAAGAGAGACTCGGCATCAAGACCTACTTTGCCTCCAATGTCTGTGCGGCCTATGTGAGAGCGCGCTTTGACGCGCTCGGCGGTTTTCCGGGGCGCGCCATTTTTAACGAGGACATGATTTATGCGGCGCGGCTCTTAAAGAGCGGCGGGACCCTCGCCTACTGTGCGGATGCGCGGGTCTATCATTCGCACTGCTATACACCGGCGCAACAGTTTCACCGGAACTTTGACCTTGCGGTCTCGCAGGCGGAACATCCGGAAATTTTCGGGGATATTAAGAGCGAGTCGGAGGGCATACGCCTGGTGCGGCGCACGGCGCGCTTTTTGAAGCGGCAGGGAGAGGGAAGGGAAATTCCGCGCCTATTTGCTTTGAGTGCGGCAAAGTACTGCGGTTACGCGCTCGGAAAGCGCTATCGCCTGCTCCCGAAGTGGCTTAGGGCGCGCTGCACGATGAATCGAAGTTATTGGGAGAGCATCGGATGAAAGAGATACTGGTGATCATACCGGCCTACAACGAGGCGGGCAGCATAGAGCGCGTTGTGGAGGGCTGCAAAGAGAAACTCCCGGATGCGGACTATCTGGTGGTGAACGACGGTTCCTCCGACGACACCGCGAAGATACTCCGCGCCAAAGGCTACCGCGCACTCTATCTGCCGGTGAACTTAGGTCTCGCCGGTGCGTTTCGCGCAGGCATGCGCTATGCGGATGAGAAGGGCTACCGCGCCGCCGTCCAGTTCGACGGCGACGGGCAGCACCGGGCGGAATACATCCCCGCAATGTACGAGGAAATCAAGGCAGGCGCGGAGATTGTGATCGCATCCCGCTTTGTAAGCGAAAAGAAGCCGCACACCCTCCGCATGCTCGGCAGTCGCATGATTACGGCGGCCATACGCCTTGCCGCGGGGGTGCGCATCGAGGATCCGACCTCGGGCATGCGCATGTACAACCGCCGCATGATAGAGCTCTTCTCGCGGCAGATCAACTATCCGCCGGAGCCGGACACCCTTTCCTTTCTCGCGAAGAACGGCGTGCGTTTCCGGGAAATCCAGGCGGAGATGGATCTCCGAACAACGGGACACAGCTACCTGACGCCCTGGATATCCGTGCGCTATATGACGCGTATGCTGCTCTCCATCCTCTTGATTCAGAGTTTTCGGGCGGGAAAGAGCCTGCAAGGAGGAGATAAGACATGAGCGTGGGACTTCGTATTTTTCTGCTCGCCGCTGCGCTGCTCGCGGGAGCGGTCGTACTGACACGGATACGCAAGGCGAAGATGCAGATCGAGGACAGCGTGTTCTGGGTGCTCTCGTCCCTACTCTTTATTCTGCTCGCGGCCTTTCCGCCGCTCATCTACCGGCTCACGGAATTTTTCGGTGTGCAGTCGCCGGCAAATCTCTTGTTTTTGCTGGTCATTGCCATTCTCTTTATGAAGGTCTTTTCGCTGAGCTTAAAGGTATCGCTGCTCGAGGAAAAGCTGAGTTCGCTTGCACAGAGCGAGGCGCTCCGCGAGCGCTTCGCGGAAGAAGCGAAGGAGAACAGAGAAGAGAAGAACTGAGCGCCTCAAACCGCGGCGTAAGGCTGCGGCGCTCTCATAAACGCTTTATCAAAAAGAATGGGGGGAATCATGGAACAGAACAACAAACAAGCGGTGCGCACATGGCCGTTCTTTCTGCTCGGCCTTGTATTTGTGCTGCTATCCGGGCTCTACGGTGCCATTGCCGCGCTGGATGCGGCGGCCCACTTTAAGGACAACCTGCTCTTTGTGCTCTATGAGCTCCTGTTTCCGGCCTCTGTGATTACGGCGCTCTTTGCGGCGCTGCTCTGGAGTCGGAAGAGCAATCGCATGTATCGCGCGTATGCCTTTTCCGCGATGGTGCTCGGCGTGCTCTATCTCGCAGTGATGCCGGGGCTTTCGGCGCCGGATGAGCTGAGTCACTACAGCACAGCCTACCGCATTTCTTCGACCATGCTCTTTGAAGATCCGCTGATTCGTCCCGCGGGTCTCACGGCGGTGCGCGCGAGCGATTATCCGCTGGAGGATATGAACGGGGTGAAGACGCCGGAAATTCCGGACGATACGGAAGAAATTCCGGAAGTGCTCGGCAATCCGGTGAAGCAGACCACCTACCGCGCGGTGAAGGACTGGGAGAAGCGCTATGCGTTTTCGACCAAGCCGGTCGCTTCGCCGATTCCGGATGTGAAGACCACGCCTGTTTTCTACCTGCCGCAGGCCATAGGCTTCTCGATCGCGCGTGTGCTAGGACTCGGCGCCGTGGGACTGCTTTTCCTCGGAAAGTTTCTGAACCTCTGCTGCTATGTCGCGCTGACCGCACTCGCGGTGCGAACCACGCCGATCGGAAAGTCGTGGTTTGCGGCGGCGGGCTTATTGCCGATGAGCCTACACCTCGCGGCTTCGCTCTCCTACGATGCGGGATTAATCGGAACGGTATTTCTCTTTACGGCGCTGGTCTTTAAGCTCGCTTACGGGACGGAAGAAATACGCGCGCGGGAACTCATCGCACTCTGCGCACTCGCGGCGCTCTTCGGCCCCTGCAAGCTGGTCTATGCGCCCGTTATTCTGCTCGCGCTGCTCATTCCGGCGCGCGTCTTCGGCGGCTTTGGCAAAAAGCTGCTCTGCTTCCTGATTCTGCTGCTCTCGCTGGTCGCGGCGGTGCTCGCGGTCAATGCGAATGTGTTGGAGGCTTATTTCTTCCCGGCAGCGGCGGAGCAGGCGGGCAATGTGAGCGCCGATATGAGCCATGCGGGCTTTACGGCTTCGGAGCTCTTCTCTCACCCCTTCTTTACCCTGCGCATGCTGTTGAACAGCTTCTCGGCGCGCTTACTGAATTGGGGCGCGGAGATGATAGGCATGCGACTCGGCAATTTGGACCCGCTGCTCGGGGCGTCCGGTCTGCAGACCCTGCTCTTTGCGCTCGGTCTGGTCGCGCTGACCGTTGCGGACAGCACGGGTGAAAAGAACTATGTATTGGTGCCGGGCAGCAAAGCCGCTTGGCAGGACGATGACGAGGCGGAAGAAGTCGAGGCGGCCGCGGTCGCGACAGAAGCGGATACGGCGACGACCGGCGAAGTGCCGACGGCCGCGACACCTGCGGAACCGGAGGGTGAGGTGAACACGGAAGCTGCTCTTTCGGCCTTGTCCGAACAGGAGACGGCGGGCGAAGTGCTGACCGCTGCGACAACGGAACATATCGCAGAGGCGGCGGAAA